>JACSSI010000193.1 GCA_014879345.1 Anaerolineae bacterium
CGCCCAGGGGAATATCAATGGCGACGGCATCGAGTTCTGCCAATGGCGGCAAATTAGAGACAGTTTGCACACCTTCAATCAGCGGATATTCAAAGGTTTGGGAGGCAAAATATTGTTGAGCTGGCAGTGAAAGCAAGAAGTCTACAAAGCGCTGGGCATTTTCTGCATTTGCTGCGTTTTCCAGGATGCCTGTGCCAGAGACCATGATTAAAGAGCCTGGGCCGCCACTGGGCAAGAAGTAGTTTCGGGCGGCAAAATTTTCGCCCTGGTCGGTTAAGAAGCGGTAAAGGTAATAATGGTTAACAAAGCCGACGCTGATTTCGCCATTGCCCACCGCTTCTACGATGGGGGTATTGTTGGGGTAGACGATGGGATTATTAGCCTGGATGCCCTGGAGCCATTCCCGAGTTTGCTCTTCACCCCAAACGGTGCGTAAAGCTGTGACCATCGCTTGAAAACTGCCATTGCTGGGCGCCCAGCCAATGCGATTATTCCAGACGGGATCAGTGAAGCCCATCAAATCACCCGGCAGTTCGGTTTCGGGGTTGCTGATTTCATCGGTGTTGTAGACGATGGTGCGAGCCCGCCCGGAAATGCCAACCCATTTGCCGTCATCAGCCGCAAATCGGGAGGGAACCTGGGCTAATGTTTCCTGCGGCAGTGTGGCAAACAGCCCTGCTTCTGAGACGGCGCCAATGCCGCCTGGGTCTTGGGCATAGAAAACGTCTGCGGGGCTGTTTTCGCCTTCTTCCAGGAGCAGTCCAGCCATCTCGGATGTGCTGCCGTAGCGCACTTCGACGTCGATGCCGGTGGCTTCAGCAAATTGGTCAATGATAGGTTGTACTAGACTTTCTGAACGGCCGGAGTAAATAACGAGTTTGCCGGAATTGGCTTCGGCTGGTTCGGTTGTGGATTCCTGTGCTGTGCAACTAACAGTCATAAATAGCAATATGAGGAGGGATACTAAAATGTTTTTACGATTGTTGGACATTGTTTCTTTCCTGATTGGTTTAATCTATGCAGGGGATTATCGCTTATCAAGCAAGGGAAACAATGGATGAAGTTCAATTAAAATTTGCTGAGATGTTGATTTGATTTATGCGTTTGTTCAATTGATTATTAACATGGCAAAACTCGATTTTTAACTGTGGTTAACAATGCGCATCGGCCATTTGCCTTGTTTGGCGGTTAGGTAGGCGGTGCGGCGAGCAGCGAAGGCTGGATCGAGGGTAGAAAGGGGGGCTAAACGGCCGTTTACCGCCACATCCGGATCAATTGAACGCAACTTGGTGCTCACCCAAAAGGTTGGGTTTTCCTCGTCCCACACAAACTCGGTTTCAGGAGAGATGAGCGGCAATAGCCGCTGTAATTCGGCATCGTCTGAGCGATGGAGCTTGCGCCAGAATGGTTCATCTGTTGTCCAAAAATCTGCTTCAGTGATGAGGCCGATGTGCAGCCCGCGCCGGATGGCTTGTGCCGTCACTTCGTAGATGCCGACCTCGCGGAAGTTGGCCCAACTGGCATCGTCAGCGGCCATGAAGGTGTCGCCCAGCCAGCGGGCTGCCTCGATGTCGTCGGTGGCAATGCGACCATCTGTGACGATGAGGTGAGACAGGGCGTTTTGAATGGAAACGACCGTTGCCAATCCCAGGCCCTGCGCATCCCGTAAAAAATAGTCAATCCGGTCGGCACAGAGACGAGGAGACGGCTGCTCAAGCAGTGGATAATCTGCTTCGTGCAAGAAATTGCGCCAATCAAAACCATGTCGTTGTAAAATGCCGGGAATATCTGTACCCACGAGATACGCTTCTTTCATTTCATCATGATAGCTCTGGCTGTCATGTCCCTCAACCACATAGTCAATGACATGGCTGAAGGCTGTGTGGCTCACGTCATGGAGCAGTGCCGCGATTTGTTCCGGCAGACTGCCGTCTAACCGTCTGACCAGGAGCATTGCGCCCACACAATGTTCAAAACGGGTTATCGGTTCGGTAATGCCGATGAGGGCGCTGATGCCGTGCTGCAAGACCCCTTGCAGCCGCTGCATGGCGTTTGAGGTCATTAAATCAAGCAGCACTGGCTCTGAAATCTGAATCTTTCCATAAACTGTGTCATCATAATGGATCATTTGTTCCTACCTATGCGTTGGTTCTGGTATCATTGGTTTTAACGGCGCGCAATAATAGCGTGTTTCATGTGAATATGGAATTGACCTGTATGTGGAAATCTAGATTGCTCATCGTTTGGTTCATATTGTTGCTGGCTGGTTGCAAGGGGAACGAGTTGACGACGCCGACTCCCTTTCCGCCTACACCGGAACGCATATCCTGGGGTGTGGGGTCTTCCATTACGCCTGTGCCGGCGCTGCTGCCTGATGTGGTTGCCAATCCAGAATTTTATGAAGGTGCTTATCTGCAAGTAACGGGTCAATATTTTCGTAAACCGCTACTGGTGTGCGGCGTTGATCCGCATCCCTCTCCAGCCGGGTGGGATTTGGTTGTAGGGGATACTCGTGTGCCTGCTGGCGGTTTTGATAAGGAGCTGCGGCAGCTTATGCCAGATGGCATTACGGTGACGGTAATTGGCCGGTTTACACAATGGCAGGGACCAGTAGGCTGTGGTAAACAGGCGCGTCCTACTGAAATGTGGTATCTGGATGTGGTTAAGATGGTTGATCCGGCTCAATTGGCGCTGGTTACGTTAACACCTGCCTCCTCTGATGGGTCGGTGTTTGATGGCAGTGTTTCAGAAGAGTTGTTTACGCCTGTTGCCAATCCAGATGAGCCGCTTCTAGGGGACGATAGTTTTCTGGGAACTTTACCCCCTGTGGCGCCACCCACAAATACGCCACGCTCCACGCAAGCTGTGCCGGTGGAGACGTTGGGGGCTGGGTTTACGCCGGTAGCGACCAATGACATCGGGATATTTACGCCGACTGCTTCTGGCACGGAAACGGCCGTTATCAGCGGCACCGTACAATCCACCCCAGGCACAAGCACAGTCACCAATACACCGCCACCGGGTGCGTCCCTAACACCGACACCAAATGGAGCCAATTCTACGCCTATCGCAACGGCCGTTTCCGGTTCAGCCGTGCGCATTATGAGCGGTGAACTTGAAATAGCCGGTTTTAAAATGACAGACTTGGAACCAGCGAAGATACACGAATGGACGATGCCCTTAAATGCAGGGGACAAAGTTGAAGTTACTGTTATTGGCGAACCTGCCATGGATATGATTATCAAGATTTATGATAAAAACCTGACTGAACTGGTAAACCGAGACGCAACATCTACAGGGCAGATGGAATCTGTCACATTTACACCCTCGACTACGGGTGATTTTAAAGTTCGAATATCTGAGAAAAGGGGCAAAGCAGGTGGTTATTTGCTGGCATTAGGCGCAGAAGATTTTCTCTTGCTCTATCCCCAGGGGATGTTGACCTATGGCGAAGGTAAAAGCGCCAGTATCAGTTGGGATGAACTGCATTACTGGTTCTTCAAAGGCACACAAAATGATGTAATCGATCTTGCCATCTCATGTAATATCAACGCAGACCTGGCAGTTATTCTTTATGATTCTGCCGGAAATGATATTGCAGAACAATTCTTCCAGGGCGATATGCAAGATATTTCCTTGCCCAAGACGGATTGGTACGTTTTTGAAATCGAATTCTGGGATCAATCAAGCAATAGCTGCACCTACAATCTTGTCGTGACGAACTAAATGCCTTATTCCAATGGCTTTGGCGCATGAAAAACCTTTCTCTCCTTCTTGTTTCAGATGACCCATTGGCTCGCGCTGGTCTTGCCTATCTGCTGACAGAGCAGCTTCATTACCAGATTGCCGAACAGATAAACAGCCAGACCTGGCTGGATTCATCGGATTTTGAAGACGAGGTTTTGCCGGATGCCGTCGTGTGGGATTTGGGTTGGGAAATTTCACTGTCCGTTTCCGAACTTGAACCATCTGATATGCCTGTTTTGGCGTTGGTTTCTGATGAGGAATTGGCTGCTGAAATTTGGTCTGCTGGCATTCGGGCAATTGTGCGACGGGATGCGGAACCAGAGCAGGTAGATGCCGCACTTCAAGCTGTGGTTAAGGGGTTTGTGGTGCTTGAGCCGACATTTGTTGCGCAACTTTTCGCTGTGATGGTGGGTGGTGAGACAGGTATGCAAGAGAATCTCACGCCGCGTGAATTGGAAGTTCTAAAACTGTTGGCGGAAGGCAATACAAACAAAGCCATCGCTCAACAGCTTGAGGTCAGCAGCCATACCGTTAAATTCCACGTCAACGGGCTTATGGGAAAACTTAACGCCCAAAGCCGCACCGAAGCCGTCGTCCGTGCGACCCGCCTTGGTTTGATAGCACTTTAGTTTTTCCTTCTGATTTCTGCCCTTTTTTGCCTACCCATTCTTCCAGGTGCTACCTCTCTCAATGGCTGATGTAGAGAGAACGGCCGTTTGCTACCATACCTTCTATAATTAACGATCAGTGATTTTGGATTGTCGATGAGTGAAGGAGAAAAATGATGGCAAATATAATGATGGAACTATCGAATGCAATGACCGAAGCGATTAATACGGCTAGTCCTGGCGTGGTTCGGGTAGAAGGTCGGCGGCGTATGCCGGCTACGGGAATTTTGTGGTCTGCCGACGGCGTGATTGTAACAGCGAATCATGTGGTGCGGCGTGATGATCATATTAATGTAGGGCTGGATGACGGCCGTTCTGTGCCAGCCATCCTTGTCGGTCGAGATCCGGCGACTGATATTGCTGTTCTTCGGGTGGAAGCTGGCGAGTTGTCTGCGTTGGTTGAGGCAAATAAGCAGGAATTGGGAATCGGCAATTTGGTGCTGGCGCTGGGTCGACCGGGCAAAACAGTACAGGCTACCTTGGGCATTGTAAGCGCCCTCGGTAACAACTGGCAAACACAACTAGGTGGTCGCATTGACCGGTATTTGCAGACAGATGTATTGATGTATCCTGGTTTTTCGGGCGGCCCCTTGGTAGATGGAAACGGCCGTTTGCTGGGAATGAACACGTCGGGCATCATGGGCGGAGTTAGTCTGGCGATTCCCACATACACGTTGTCACGTGTAGCCGATACATTGCTCACCCACGGTCGCATGAAGCGGGGTTATTTGGGAGTCAGTACCCAAAAAGTGCGTCTGCCAGATGATCTGCATGAAGAACTTGGTCAAAAAACCGGCCTACTAATCGTTTCGACAGAATCAAACAGTCCCGCTGCTCAAGGTGGCCTGACATTAGGCGATACCATTGTGGGCATTGCGGGCGAAAAAGTACGCAACCATGAGGACTTGTTGGCTCAATTGACAGGGGATGTGGTGGAAACGGCCGTTTCCATCAGCATCATTCGTGGTGGGAAAATAGAAACATTTGTAGTGACAATTGGCGAAAAAGAGTAAAAAAGTGGCAAGGTGGTAAGGTTTTTAGGCATGGTTCATTTCCAACAAAAGTATCTTTACAAGTGTCATTCCCACGCAGGTGGGAATCTATTTCGTTACAGCAGTGGATTCCCGCGTAAGCGGGAATGATGGGTTTCTATTTGTAAAGGTCACTTTTCTTAATTTGAACCATGTCGTTTTGCTGTCCCATTAAAATCGACTTATCCAATTACCGCCGCTGAACCGCTGTTCCTTCCAGGGGTCGCCAACATTGTGGTATCCTGCTTTTTCCCAAAAACCAGGCGCATCATCAGCCCGAAACTCCAAAGCGCGGAGCCACTTGCCTCCCTTCCAAAAATACGCCGTCTGTTTTTCGCTGCGGTCGGCATAGCTGCCAATAATAGCTCGCAGCGGATAGCCATGATCTGGTGTAAGTGGCTGCCCTTCATAATGGGTTGCCAGTAAAAAATTATCATCCAGGGCCCATGCCAGCGGTGTGTTTGTCGTGTAGCCATATTCGCAATGCTGAATCACAAATTTAGCCGCTGGTTTTGGCGTGATAAAGCCTTCCCTAACCAGTGTGCCTAATGATACCCCCTCCCAATTAGTGTCAAATTTAGACCAGCGCGTGACGCAGTGAATATCCATCAACAATGTGGTGCGTGGCAGTTGGTTGAAAGCTTCCCAAGTCCAGGTAACTTCTTCTTCTACCAGACCAAACACTTTCAGCGTCCATGTACTCAGGTCAGTTTTAGGTGTGGGGCCATAGTGGAGAACGGGAAATTTTTGCGTCAATGATTGACCTGGGGGGAGACGATTCATTCGTTGGACATCATCTTCTTGCTGACGGCGGCTAAATGGATTTTTCATAATCGATTTCCTTTTTTGGGGTCTTCACCAAATAGTGTGCTAAATACTGTTTAAGCATCGGCATGTCATTCCCGCGTAGGCGGGAATCCATTAGATTTCAACCCTATATCTCTGGATGCCTGCCTTCGCAGGCATGACACTTGTTACTTTAGATGTTTGTCAAGCACACTATTTGTTGATGGGCCCTTTTTTGAAGCGTTGATCAGAAAGATAGGTGAAGTTTATTACAAATGACTTACCCATAGATGAGCAGTTTGTAAAGATTATTCAGGGGTTGAAGGCTCATATATCGGTTTGGCACCATGCGCCATTTTGTAGGTGTGTAAAATCATGAAGGTTTGTGTTTTTTGGATACCGTCGATAGGTTGCAGTTTGTCTGTGACAAAGGCGGCTAGATGTTCTCTATTTCGGCAGAACACCTCAACAATCAAGTCATATTCACCGGAAACAAGGATGAGGTAGTTTACCTCCGGGAAAGTGGCGATGGTTTCTGCTGCGGTTTCTAGCTGTGCTGGCTGCACACTGATACCGATGACGGCGGGGGCTTCATAGCCCATGCTGTGCGGCTCTGTCATACCGACGATTTGTATGAGGTTTTCTTCTCGTAGTCGTGCAGCTCGATTGCGTACTGTGCCCTCTGTAACGCCTAATTTTTCAGCAATCTTGGTATAGCGCATACGGCCGTTTTCCTGCAAAAAAGTGATGATATGTTTATCCAGATTGTCCATAAATGAAGTTCTCATCTTCCTTTCTAGGGTTCAATAACAGTGGGATTGTATAAATAATGCGTTTCCAGCTCATAACGGAGAGAACGCGCCAGGCCATCCAGGTCTGGGAAGAGCGTGGCATGGGTGATATTCATGCGATACAACTCGTTGAGCGCTTGTTGGCGCAGCTTTGAGCCTTTGAGCACGAATTTGACAACACTGTTTTCAGTCTGCCTTAAAATTTCGTCGATAGGTCGTTCAAGGTCAAAAGGGCAGGCGAAGGTGCCAGATTGTGCTATCAGGCGTTGATTCTTGAAAAAGGGTTCGCCAATGGCAACGTCATCTATATTGTCATAGCCATAAAAAGTCAGCGCTTTTTGGGGACTGGGTATTTCGTTGTCCTCTGGCACTTGTGGGCCAAAGCAATAGGTGCCTAAAGCGAAGGTATTGATAGCCCAAACAGCGGAATTGCTGGTGGCGGATTCCAGGGCAAAAAAAGCGGCAACGTAAGGTGACCAGGTGAAGTCGAGCAGGCGTGTGGGTGCGCCATGATGCTGCATAATTGCCATCCAGCGGAAGATGTCTGTTGTTTCAGGCACTTTGTCGAGAAAGTGGATTGCCTTTCGTTGGAAGATTCTGATATTACGATGTTCCTGGCGTGTCCAATAAGTGGGGTTGACGTTACGGTTTTGTAATTCACGGGTGATGGTGGGCCAAAGCTGCCAGTCGGCATCTCTTTGTCCACGAAAGGCCCAGTCAGCATATTGTCTGCTGTTAACCAGTTTTAGATATTGATTCCACGAATCAATTTCTTCGACGATTCCTGCATAGTTGTCCATCGGGATGTTCTCTCAATTGTGCGCTGGCGCACGGCATTTTTATGAATGACGATTGTTAGATGTCATTATATGTTGGATGGTGGCACTGTATCAATAAGTTAGAGTAATGGCCTGGGAAGGTGTTGGTTTACAAACTGATAGGCTAAACAAGTGGTTTGTATTAAACGGCCGTTTTCTTAGCATTAGTCACCCATTTGGGAGACCAACCA
>JACSSI010000194.1 GCA_014879345.1 Anaerolineae bacterium
ATCACATCCCCGGCCTCTTCAATCACCTCATTGCCCCAATTGCTCCAATCACTTGGATCAGGCACCCCGACGGCTCCCACCATGATAGAAGAATCAACGGCACGCATGGCATTACGGAATGCAATAAAGCCTTCTTTGTTTCCAAGCCCGTTTACATATTGACGGCCGTCGCACGTCCATACATCTTCCCAGCCCCAGGCAGCACAATCTTTACCTTGTTTGCCGCCATAAATCTCATTCCCGATCTCCCAGTACTTGATGTAAAGGGGCTGAGGACTGCCATTGTTACTGCGTAATTGCGCCCAATCACTCACCTTTCCCCAGTTACGGCCGTTTACATCTGTGCCGATAACTGTGTTGTTATTCACTGACCCATTGAAAAAAGCAACCAAAGCGGCCGCTTCTTTAGAGGTGCCATTCATGTTGATGGTATACATGCCTTCTGTATTGGCTGCACGTAAAAATTTGATGAAATCAGAGGGTTGTAAGCCCCAATTGGTGAACCAACACTTTGCCTGGTCACCTGTTTCACACGCATACCAGTCGATAGCATTGCTCCAACTGCCGCCAGGAATGCGTAAGATGGTAGTGCCAGTCGCTTTGGTGCGATTTAAAAAGGTGCTGTTTTCAGTTCTGCTTGGCCCAAGCCAGGCTGGCAGATTCGTGCCTAAAACGAGAGGGTTGATGGCTGTGCCGGTCGCATTGACGTTGAAAGAAATATTAGCTGTGGTTTGTGTTGGTGCGTCTTGTGAAGCGGTTAGGATGTTGTCTGCGGCAGAGCTTTGTGGTTCGCTGGAAAGGGTAATAAACAAGAGTGTCAGGACAAAAATGAACAGGAAAAATCGTGTAATACGCATGGGTATACCTCCATTCACTGAAGTGGTTTAAATACGGTTTGGGAATTCAAGAGTTTAGTTCATGGGGGTGTGAATACGTCGGCTTCATGAGAACAAAACACCCGAATGTGGGAGCTAAGTTTCAAATTTCGTAATCGCCGGGCATTGTATCAGAAATCCAAAGCCATAAACGTGAATAGTACCAATGGTCTAGGGCTTCCTGATTGGCTCAAGGTACAAAACGAATAAGCGTTACTGAGTATGGGGCAAAGGTAAAAGGGGTTGGATTTTCGATGGTTTTCAGGAGTAAAGGGGGGGCATTAGAGAGGTCATCAGCCGGATCATTGACGCCATTCCAGGTAACGGAGTCACTATCTAGTGAGTCTGCCTGGATGACATCAACAGTACCAGAGGTGAACGGCTCTGTTGTGTTCAAAATATGAATGTTAGATGAGATGGCGTCGCCTGTCTTATTGATAACCAGTAAAGATACCATGCCATTTTCATCTTTGCCGGCATACACACTTAGGGTGGTGTCGCTGGCATATGGAGAAGAAACGGGCAGCATTTCTGACCCAAAACGAGACCACATTGGAAACACGTAATATTGTGGGCTGCGGAATCCGTTGTTGGCTCTCATGAGGCCATATCTGGATGGGATTGTATTGTCTCCGTGAGCAATGTTCCATTGGTTGGCTATGTCAAATCCATGCTGCATCATTTGGCCTATGGTATCGGCTATAAACAAGCCGTTCACAGCTTGCGACATGCGTTCGTCAACATCGTTATGTTCTGCGGCAAATAAATTGTATTCAGTGACGGCTATTGGCACGGAACGGCCGTTTGCCACCAGATCAAACGTATTATCAATATCAGCTTTAATGGTTTGCCATGAACCTTGTGCTTGTGGCTCGGCCAAAATCGTCTGCATATTGCTTTCTTCACTGCCAAAGCCATAGCTGTGGATGATATAGAAATCCATCACATCTCCCGCTTCTGCAATCACTTCAACACCCCAGTTGCCCCAACTGCTTGACTCTGGTACGCCAACAGCCCCCACCATGATAGACGGATCAACAGCCCGCATCGCATCGCGGAAAGCAATAAAGCCCTCATGATCTGCTGTCCCGTGTACATATTCACGACCATCACATGTCCAGACATCTTCCCAACCCCAGCTTTGGTCGCACTCCTTGCCCATGCCTTGTTTGCCAGCATAGAGTTCGTTGCCGATTTCCCAATAAGTGATGCCGACGGGGTCTGGGTTGCCGTGGTCACTGCGCAGTTTTGCCCAGTCACCGACCGTGCGCCAATCACGCCCCAGTCCATCAACCCCGATTTCAGTCTCATCATCGACAGAGCCATTGAAGAAGGCGACCAATGCTGCTGCTTCTTTGGCAGTGCCATTCATGTTGACGGTATACATCGCTTCTAAGCCAGTGGTATTGATAAGGTTTATAAAATCGGTTGGCGTAAGGACACCCCATTCCCAGGGGCATTTATTTTCTAATTCACAAGGCAGCCATTCATAATAGTTAGACCAACTCCCGCCAGGGATACGAATCATTGAAGTGCCGGAAGCCAGAGTGCGTGCAATAAATGTCTCGTTGGTGGTGCGCTGGTTGCCAAGCCAGGCTGGCACATTGGTGCCTAACAGGGCTGGATTGATTGGTCGGCTTTCAGCACTCAAGTCGATGACAATGCCATCGGGGGTAGTTTCTGCTGGTGTTGCCACTGATGGGTTCTGGTCGTTGGCAGACTGTTCAGTGGTTCCCTGATTGGCAGGAGTGGAGAATAGTGGATGAACTGCCTCAGCTTGAGAAGTTGGTTCGGTAAGGGTTGTGCCTTCATTGGCATTGGTGCAGGCCGTTAAAAAAAACAAGCTGATGACAAGGCTGGCGGCAGCAAGGAGCCTTATTCGCGTATGAGATGAGCGCTTATTTGAATTCATTTTAACTCCGTAGTGACTTGATTACGTATCTAGCATTCCATCTTGGAGGAACCAGATTAAAGTTAGGCTTACATTTAGTTGTGTCCGCCTGATGCCCATGATAAAATCCGCGTCGCTATTCTACAGGGCGCATATGTGTGCGCCCTGATTTGTAAGGAAGGATATTATGCTTAAAACACATTCATGCGGCGAACTCCGCGCCGAACATGTAGGACAAATAGTAACGCTGGCTGGTTGGGTGAATCGCACCCGAGATATGGGTGGCGTTATATTCATCGATTTGCGTGACCGGAATGGTAAGACGCAAGTTGTTATCAATGCTGGCGATAACCCACAGGATTTTGCCACAGCCGAACAGGTCAGCAGAGAATATGTGGTGCAGGTAACTGGTGAAGTTGGTTTACGCCCAGAAGGCATGAACAACGCAGAATTGCCCACGGGTGATATTGAAGTCAAGGTCAATCAGTTTGTGGTACTCAACCCCTCTAAAACACCGCCGTTTATGATTGATCGGGATGATGTGACGGATGAGACGTTGCGCTTGAAATACCGTTATCTGGATTTGCGCCGTGAAAGAATGCAGCGCAACTTGATTATTCGTCACAAAGCGATCAAGTTCATTCGCGATTATCTGGATGAGCGTGATTTTTTGGAAGTGGAAACGCCGATCTTGTTCAAATCGACGCCGGAGGGTGCGCGTGATTATCTAGTGCCCAGTCGTGTCCATCCGGGCAAGTTTTATGCCTTGCCGCAGAGTCCGCAGCAGCTCAAGCAACTGCTCATGGTGGCTGGTTATGAACGCTATTTCCAAATTGCACGATGCTTCCGTGATGAAGATTTGCGGGCAGACCGTCAACCGGAATTCACACAGCTTGATATGGAGATGAGCTTTGTGGAGCGTGATGATATTCTGAATTTGATTGAAGAGTTGATGGTGGGCATGGTGAAGCATACCAGTCTGGTGCCGTTGGCTCATGAGGTTTTCCCCCGTTTGACTTATCGGGAGGCAATGGAACGGTTTGGTACAGACCGGCCTGATATCCGCTATGGTCTGGAACTGGTGGATGTTTCAGATATTGCTGGCGCAAGTGCCTTTAAGGTGTTTGCTGAGAATGTGGCGAATGGCAATCCGGTGAAGGCGATTTGTGTGCCGGGTGCTGGCGATTACAGCCGCAAAGAGGTGGGCGAGTTAGAGGAAATTGCCAAGGCGAATGGCGCTAAAGGGCTGGCTTCGATGGCGCTCAGTTCTGAGACGGGTGAGATGAAAGGCTTTATCACCAAGTTTTTCACCGTTGATCAGTTGATTGCCTTGACGGAGCGACTGGGGGCAAAACCGGGTGATTTGCTGCTCTTTGCCAGCGATACGAAGAGCGTGGTTTACAGTGTTTTGGGCGAGCTGCGTAATGAATTGGGTACGCGCCTGGGTTTGAAGGATACAGGGACGCTGGCGTTTACCTGGGTGATTGACTTCCCGTTGTTTGAGGAAGGGTTGGAAGATGGGCATTATGCGCCCAGTCATCATATGTTTACATCGCCTAAACGGGATCAAATTCCGCTGCTGGATACGAATCCGGGTGAGGTGTTGAGTGAGCAGTATGACCTGGTATGTAATGGGTTTGAGGTGGCTGGCGGTAGTATCAGAATTCATGAACGGCCGTTACAACGCAAAATCATGGAGCTTATCGGTTTTTCATTTGAAGAGGCGAAAGCGCAGTTTGGTCACATGCTAGAAGCGTTTGAGTACGGCGCACCCCCGCATGGCGGCATTGCTCCTGGCATCGACCGGCTGGTGGCACTGATGGCTGGCGAGCCGAACATTCGTGAGGTGATGGCGTTCCCCAAAACGGCGCAAGCTACGGATCTCATGTCAGACACGCCATCTGAGGTGGTGTCTAAGCAGTTGAAAGAGCTGCATATTGCGTTGGCAATGCCTGAAAAGAGCTAGTCTGGAGCAAGATTAACGATTGAAAAGCCCGGTGATGAGCCGGGCTTTTTTTATGCGTATATCGAGGGTACAGGTATGGGGAACGGCCGTTCTTGAAGACAACAAGGTCGATCCAGATTGGACTGTTCACAAGCGCTATAGCCATAATCAGATTAAGTCAACAAAAAGTAATATTGCCCTAGAAAACCATCTTATGTCGTGTTAAAATTGCGCCCGAGTCGAATTGGAAGAGTGTGAAGTTGGAGGAACGTAATGTCTGTAACTTTGGATATTCGCAGTAAATTAGTGGATGGGCTGCTCAGTTTTGTCGTGATGTTTTTGCTCATGGGGATGCTTATCGTCCTTATGAAACCATTTGAGGCGATAGGCGGCTGGGGCATGTGGAGCTACCTTGTTTTGATGTTTGCCCTGGGCATTGGCACCCTTTGGCTCTCAATTCAAGAACGGTTCAGCGAGGTGGGCAATGCCTGGCTGGGCATTCTGGGCGGCATGTGTGCCTGGAGTGTAACTGAAATGGCCGGGGAGCTGGGTTTTGTGGCTGTTGAGGATTGGGATGGTATTGTGCTGCTGCTGTTGACTGTGGCGACAACGGCCGTTCTCTGGCGATTTTTCCCCGTTGGCCCCAAATTTTGGTTCGTGCTGTTGTTTTTGAACTGGGGTGGTCACGTTTTCATCAAATTGCAAAGATATATTTTTGCAGGGCAGTCACTGCTGGAAACCACTTACCTGCTCACCGTCATTTCCTTATTACTCGTCATAGTGGCGATGTTGTACTGGATTTTTGTACGAGCCACGACCCGTATCCAGCGTCTTTGGAGTGCCGTTTACATTTGGAGCGCGGTTTCCATCATTTTCTTTATTTTGCGCTAAAAAACGCTTCCAGATTAGGTAAATCTACACCAGTAAGGGTCAGTTGAACGGTGCTGTCTAACGGCCGTTCTCCTTTCATACTGATCCGCGTCTCCAAATCAAGTTCAGGAATGAGGATCACGTCCTTCCTGCCCCGTTTTTCGATGACAATGCTTTCCCCCGTCCAGTCTGGATTTTGCAGCAAATACACCATCGTCCAATGCCGGTTTGATAACCTTTCAGCGGTGCGTACATCGCCAGAAACGGCACCTGCCGCCCCTACACGTTCCATCAATTCTTGTTCATCGAGCGGCGTACTGCCCGTGATATGAGCGCGAAGCTGTTGGTGTACGACTAAATCCAGGTAGCGGCGCAGTGGACTGGTCGCCTGGGCGTAAAAGCCCATGCCCAAACCGGCGTGCGCCCCTGGCTGTGTACTTTGACGGCTGGGTGACATCAGGCGGCGGCGGGCAAAAAACTGGGAAGGTGTTTCGGCAGGTTCGAGCGGTTCAGTGGGGGCATCCTGGGTGGTGTAGGGCAGTGGCAGCCCTTGCTCAAAAGCGTACCTCGCCACCGCCTCGCCCGTCATGAGCATCGCGTCCCGCACCATATCCCGACTACGCAGCCGCAATAACGGCCGTATCTCAACTTGCCCCATTTCATTCACTTTGATGCGAATTTCCGGCAAATCAATGTCGATGGCGCCGTTTTCCTGTCGGCGGCGTTCATAAACCTGAGTGGTTTCAAAAATAGAACGGAATGGCTCTTCGTCCAGCCGGGTCTCAACTTCGGCATAGGTGAGACGGGTAACACACACCCAGCTTGGTACGATTTCCAGGTTACTGATTTCGCCGATTTCACTGACGGTGAAGCCAAAGGAAAGCGCTGGTGATTTTTCTTGCAAACCTAAGCCGAGCAGCGCTGTCGCTTTGGGGGGCAGCATGGTGATGGTGCCTTCTGGCAGGTAAAGATTGGCCCCGCGTCCACGCGCTTCCAGGTCTGCCAAACTATCTGGGGGAGCCAGAGCCGCCACATCGGCAATGTGAACCCAGAGACGGCCATCTTGCCAACTCAAGGCATCATCGGGGTCTGTGCTGCCCTCGTCATCAATGGCAAAGGCGGGCAGATGGGTCAGATCGCGCCTTGTTTCCGGCGGCAGGTCATCAAGCGGGAACTCAGGTGAACGGGTGGTGACACCGATGCGTGCCGGATAGGGATTGTGGCTTTCATCCCACTGCCCGATTTTAAGCAGCAGAGCGTGGGCATTTTCTCGTGTCTCAGCCTGGTTTAAGGCATTGAGCACTTTGCTTTGTTTGCTTTGGTCAGTGGCTAAGGGGATGAGGTCTTGCAGAAAACGGCCGTCTTCCGGAATCAATTTGTTTTCTTGCAAACGAGCCAGAAAAGCCGCCCAGGCTTCTTCTTCCGCTTCCTTTTCAGCGCGGGCAGTTTTGATTTGAGTAACTTCTGCCTGGGTGCGCACCTGGACAGCCTCCGGTGTGCCATAAAAATAAAGACCATCTTCCACAAGCTGCCAGACAGCCCACGCCGTGGCTGGCGTGAACTCGCTGAAGGCCAATTCCGCTAATTCTTCCAGATTGGTGGTTTCACCTGCCAACAGTTCCCATGCTGTCGTTACATCACCTGTGACGGGTCGTAGCTCAGTCAGGCTTTGCAGCGGCCCGGGATGAATTTGTACGACATCTTTGGGGCGTACACTGGCTGCGCCCGATTCAGCGACATCAATTTCGATTTTTTTGACACCGGGCTTAACCAATCGCGCCGGCTTGTTTTTGTAAAGGAGTAAGCTGTTTTGTTTGAGGGTAATTTCGACCATATCAATTATTGTAAATGAGGGTGTCGGAGTGTGCCACAATTGCACTAAACATAATCTCAAATTTGTTACCATAATACTTGACGCACCAGTGTAGCACATGGTATTATGAGGCAGCATTTAATATTTTATGTATATTGGGTTATGTCACATCAATATCATCCAGCGTTGGGAGATAAGCAAATTGAGTGAGGAAATTGCCCAAAATCGTGCGAAGATTGACTAAGGAGGTCATGCAATGTTGCGACGCATTTTAATCATAATCCTGGTTGCCGTCGTGATAATCGCTGCCATATTTGCTATCCGGTGGTTCTTGAATCGTGATTCAGGCGAAACAGAGGACTCGGGAGTTGAAACTGTAGCGATTGTTGAAGAAGGCGAGACAACCGCCGAAGAGAATAACGTGAAAGAGGCTGTGGTAGCTTCTGAAGTTATTGAAGGGGTGTCAGAAGCCCGTGATGAAACTGCTCCTGTAGAAGGTAGTGGTGAGGCAGCACCCGCAGAAGGCAGTGGTGAGGCAGCGCCAGCAGAAGGCAGTGGTGATGCAGTCCCAGCAGAAGCCAGCGGTGACCCTTCATTGGGTGGTGTTGCCAGTGGTGGTGATGCGAATGTCGG
>JACSSI010000195.1 GCA_014879345.1 Anaerolineae bacterium
GCTTCCAAATCTTCTTGCGCTTGTGTTTCAGGAAATTGTTTTTCAGGTTGTTCTGTCATTACTATTTGTTTTTCCGTTTTGTTTGGGTAGCTGATACCGACGCACCATGGGTGCTGATGCCGGTATACCTTGAGTTTCAAGAACGGCCGTTGCCTCGGACAATCCCTTCTTCTGATGTTGAACTGTATGCCTTACCATCACAGCCTGACTTTCCAACAGAGAAAAACCAGTCCGCTCTAACGGCCGTTGTAGCCAGCTTTGGTATCGACGCACACAGCAAAACACAGGATGAGTAGGCGTGGGCATCACACGGCGCAAGGCCACAGTCAAAATATCCTGCGCCCAAGAATCCGCATTCGGATGCACAAAAAGGCGCATCCATGATGCAATAGAACCAGTTGAGATATGCACAAAAGCCACCAATTCACCATCTTCACGCAGCACCCACCCTTCACCTTCCGTCAATGGTGGCAAAGGCTCGACCAATTGAACCAGACGTGGCACCGTATTCGCATAAAGCAATTGAATATCCCAATCATCCTCCGATTGCCTCGGACTCAACAACAGTGTCGAATGAAATTTCGTATCAACGCTGTCCAAAACCCAGATATCCTGCCGCGTATACACCACAAAGCCAGCGCGCCGCAAAATGGGGAAATCGTCACCCGTCTCATTCACTTCAGCCACAAGGCTATAAACGCCCCTGCTGCCCATTTCAGCAACTGCCTGATCCAATAATGCCAACCAGATTGTTTCTTTTAAATGAAGATCATCGCTATCACCATTCTTTTGAGGTTCCCGGTGCTTATTTCCCAGGAAAAATACATGTGCATGAGGTGATGATTCTTGCACTTGTAACTGAATAAAACCCGTCGCCCCGCTTTCATCGTGTTTACAAATCAACGTCGGATAATCACCGCTAACCATGCTGATTAGGGCATCCCGCACTGGATGCGGATTAAGCGTCAGTGCAGATTCAGTGTGCAGGGAAACAGCGTTTTCGCTTAACCGGCTAACCAATGCCAGGTCGCGCAGAGCAAATGGACGAATCATTAGTTGAAAGTGTAACAAGCGAACAAAAGCATATCAAGGCATTCAAACAGAAATCTGTCAAACTTTAATGATGGCATACTGTTTGTAACATTGTCTCCAAAGCTTTCTTTTTTGATTCAGGCAGCCTATTGTACACGATTCTTTTTAAATTTCTGCACCCAGCGCGTGAGTACTGCCACAGAACAGATCATGGAAAGTGCCTCTCTCCCAAGCTTTTGACGCCCAATCCCCCCTGACTTATAATGCCCCAATATTTGTGAAAGAATGAGACCAATAAATTTATGACAGAAAAAGATAATCAATCATTACCTTCTGAGCTTTACACGGAAGAATATTTTTTAACAGCCTGTGAAGGGTATGATGTGTTCATTGAATCAGAAGGGGTGCAGTTATCACGGCGCTTGCACGATTCATTTAAGATTGCTGAAGTGCAGCCTGGTATGCGTGTGCTAGATGTGGGCTGCGGCCGAGGCGAGATTGTGCGCTATTGCATGGAACAAGGCATCGAGGCTTATGGCATAGACTATGCCCTGGCCGCTGGCAAAATGACCCGCGATGTCATTGAAGTGGAACAGAAAAAGATGGCAGAATCAGGCCAGAATGAAGCCATCAAGGCTGGCGTTTGCCTCTCTGACGCCAAAAAACTGCCCTTCCCCACTGGCTATTTTGACCGCGTGTTGATGTTTGATGTGGTCGAGCATCTCTATCCTTGGGAATTGCAGGAAGCGATGTTGGAAGTGCGCCGGGTGTTGAAGGATAACGGCCGTTTCATCATCCATACTGCGCCCAATCGGTGGTACGACCAATACGCTTACCCCTGGGTGCGACGTTTCCGCACCTTAACCGGACATAGCGACCACTATCCAAAAGACCCCCGCGCCATCACGCCCGTCAACCAACATGTGCACGTCAACGAACAAGATATGCGCAGCATGAAAAAAGCATTAGCAGATGCAGGCTTCTCCGGTAAAGTCTGGCTCGATTCTCCACCCCAGAATCGTCAAGAAAACTTCATCCTTGCCGGACTGCGCTTCGTGGCCTTCGATGTCCCCCCCTTCCGCTGGTTCTTCGAGCGTGAAGTCTTCGCCGTAGCGGAAAAACAGTGAACAGTGACCACTGACCACCGAAAACTGACCACTGATCTCTTCACATGAACAAACGCACCCTCATCCTTCTGCTACTGCTCATCTTGCTGACAGGGTTTGCGTTGCGCACCTTCCAGTTAACCAATATCCCACCCGGACTGACCCACGACGAAGCCAATCATGGGCGAGAAGCCTTGGGGATTTTGGATGGTGTGCTTCTATTTTACTTTCCCTTGAATTATGGCAGCGAACCGCTCTACAGCTACACGGCCGCTTTAAGCATGTGGCTGTTTGGCGAAGGCTTGTTTGCCCTGCGTCTTGTTAACGTTATCTTTGGCCTGGCGACCATCATCATGACTTATTTGTGGGCAGCAAGGGCATTTGATCGGAAAACGGCCGTTCTCACCGCAGCCCTCATCGCCATCTCATTTTGGCCTCTAGCCAGCAGTCGGGAAGCCCTGCGCGTCGGCATGTTGCCCTTCTTCACCACCGCCGCCGTCTACTTCTTCTGGCGCATCCTCGAAACCGCAGGAATATCCTCATGCAGAGATGCCGAGACACAGCGTAATTTAAGAAAAAAATCTGCACCATCTGCGAATAAGTCAGCTTTCCCCATCTGGCAAACCATCGCTTTCGGCATCTCCATCACCTTCACTCTGCACATCTACCTGGCCTCCCGTGTTGCCTGGTTGATGTTTCCGCTGTTTTTGCTTTACTTGTTCCTCATCCACCGCCCAATTTTCAAACAATCATGGAAACCAGTGGTAACTGGCCTCCTTCTGGCAGGCTTACTCGTCATACCCATGTTTGTCTACTTGCGCCTGCATCCCGAAGCGCTCACCCGCCTCGACATGCTCGACGGCCCCTTGCAAGCCTTAACCTCCGGCAATATTCGCCCCCTCTTCAAAAACGTGTCTGAAGCACTGCTGGCCTTCATCTGGCCCGGCTATGGCGATCAGTTTCTAGCTTACAACATTCCTGGGCGACCGGTTTTAGATGGCATAACGGCCGTTTTCTTCATCATCGGCCTCGGTACTTCCATCTGGCACTGGCGACAGCCTGCCTCTGCCTTCCTGCTGCTCTGGTTTGGTGTAGGCATCATCCCCTCACTCATCACCGGTGCCACCGCCAACACCACGCGCAACATGGCCGCCCTGCCCGCCGTTTACCTGCTGCCCGCCGTTGGCTTTTGGGCAATAGCAACCTGGTTGATGGCGCGGTTTGACTGGCTGAAACGGCCGTTTGTAATGGGAACGGCCGTTCTCTGGCTACTATTCATCGGCTGGACAACCTATCAGGACTACTTCGTGCGCTGGGCAAACCTGCCCGACGTACGCGGCGCGTATCAAGTCAACCTCATCAACGCCCTCACCCACATCGCCCAAACCGACCCCAACACGCCACTCGTCATCTCCACCGTCTACCCCGGCCCCGTCCATGATGCTTCCATCGCCCTCGTCATACAACCAGCCAGCCAGCAAAGCCAACGCTGGATCGATGCCCGGTACGCCCTCATCTGGCCCGCAGGCAGCACCGCCCAAGCCATCATCCCCGCCTCCACACCACCCAACCCGCTCTTCAACCAATGGCTCACCCCCCTAGAAACCCACTCCCTGCGCCCCACCGATCACGATCCCAGCTACACCCTCAATCAATTACAGCCTCCTGAACTAGACACCCTGGCATCTCTCGCCAACTTCGGCAACGCCATCGAACTGATTGACGCTTACTGGACAAATCCAGCCACGCTCCCCGGCGAAACCACCAACATGGTCACCATGTGGCGCGTCCTCGACCCGGCACAAATCGGGCCATCCCATCCGCCAGCCAACACCCCAGACACCGCCTTCTTCACCCAAATCCTTACCCCCGACGGCGGCGTCCTCAGCCAACGGGATGCCCTCGACGCCCCCTCCTGGAATTGGCACACTGGCGACATCCTCATCCAAATACATCCCCTCACCATCCCCGCCGAAAGCCAGCCCGGTGAGTATCGCACCATCATCGGCATCTACGACCGCCCGACGCTAGAGCGCGTCCCCACCATCGACGAAAACGGAAACTCCGCTGATTCCTTCTTCAACGCACCGCCGCTCATTATTAACCATTAATTTTTCCCCTGCTTTTCTTTACGATTCCAGCAATCCGAATTATCATAGCCGCCTATGAGTGAAAGACGATCAGTTGACGAACTATCAGTCAAAGAGCTAGAAGAACTCCTGTATCGCAAAAAACGGCAGGAACGGCAACAGCGTTTAGAACGGATGCGGGAAAACGGCCGTTTAATCGTCGTCGATGGCGTAGAACCACCTAATCCCGAATCACCTCGTCTGGAACGGCCGTTAGCCACCCCCACCGGTGCTATGGCAAACTACATCTTCCAACCAGACGAAACCACAACACCACAACCAGCCCACAAAGAAAAAACAGGCATCAACTGGCGTTGGGTCTCCAACAAATTCTGGCTGTTTGTTGAAATCGGAGCCGTCGTCGGTCTCGTCGTTTTATTAGGCGGCATCTGGATTACCCGGCAAGAACTTAACCAGGAAATCGCCCAGGCACAGCAAGTACAAGTGCAAGAAATCGCCCTGCCAACCCCCACCGCCACCCCCATCATCGATCTCGTCGTGCTGCCCTCCGGCCATAAACCACCCGTTGCTGGCCGCCCACCAGAAGCCGGCGAAGCAGGCGACATCCCTGCCCATCTATTGCCAGCCATCAACGCCTACGTGCCACCGCCATTACCAACTCCTGGGCCAGAACAAGCTCGCCGCATCGAAATTCCCGCCATCGGCGTGGATAGCACCATCGTCCAGGGTACCCAATGGGACCAATTGAAAAAAGGCGTCGGCCAACACATTGGCTCCTCCCAACCCGGTGATGATGGCAACCTCGTCCTCGCCGCCCACAACGACATCTTTGGCGAAATTTTCCGCCATCTGGATAAATTAGTTCCGGGCGATGAAATCATCATCTCCACTGAACGCAACACATACCATTACATTGTGCGTGAAATCGACGTTGTCAAACCCACAGACGTGCAAGTTATGGCCCCCACCGAATTTGCACAAACGACGCTCATCTCCTGCTATCCATACCAAATAAATACAGATCGTATTGTCGTTTTCGCCGACCTCGTTACAGGTAAGAATTCCTCATAATATTGTTGACTCCCCTGGAGGCTTGTGCTATGATCTCCCTCGATTTCCGGTCATTTGGCCGGATTATTTGTTCTTATAGGGCTTTGTAATGTTGGGCAAACAATAAATTGCCCGCTTACACAAATAAAATTGGAGCGTTAAGCAATTCGCAGAAGAGGCAAGCCAAAACCACGTAAACCTAGCAGTGTCAATTACCGAATCAATAATCAAATTCGGGTGCGCGAAGTTCGTTTGATTGATCATAACGGGGATAACCACGATGTGATATCCACGAGAAAAGCACTTGAGATGGCGCAAGAAGCCGAACTTGATTTGGTAGAAGTGGCACCTAATGCTAACCCACCGGTCTGTCGTATTATGGATTATGGCAAATTTGCCTACGAAAAGACCAAGAAAGAAAAAGAAGCAAGGAAGCAGCAGAAGCAGATAGAAATCAAAACACTAAAGCTGACTCCTAGAACCGGTGCTTTTCACCGAGATTTGCAAGTTAACAAAGCACGAAAATGGCTACAAGAAGGGAAAAAGGTTAAATTTCAAATTCGCTTTAGAGCAAGAGAAATCACTTATCCTGAAATCGGTCAGAAAATGCTGGAAGGTGTTGCCGAAGAGCTGGCAGATGTCAGTGAAGTTGAGCAAAAGCCAATATTAGAAGGTTGGTCTATGACGCTCATGCTAACACCAGAAGTTACGTCATCCTAAGAAAATGGCTAACTTTTTATAACCAAATATGTCAATCAAAAACCCCATTGGGGTTTTTTTATGAGGGATAGATACTATGCCAAAAGCTAAAACAAAAAAGTACAAGATCAAAACGTACAAAGCGGCTGCGAAGCGGTTCCGTATGACGGGTACCGGCAAAGTAGTGCGCACGAAAGGCGGTAAGAGCCATCTCCGCCGTCGCCGTTCCAAACGAGTGAAGCGTCAGTTAGACAAAATGCTCGTGGTAACTGCCAAGGGCGACCGGAAACGCATCATGCGTATGGCTCCGTACATGAAGAAGTACAAGGCCAATCCGCCGAAATAGTTAGCGTTACTAATATCGCTGCCTGGCCTCGGTTGTTAGTAAGCAGTGGATTATTTCTCAGAAATAGCTGCTGGTGAAAATGGCTTGAGTGACCAGCGCCAACAAGAAATGCGAGGATATAAAATATGAGAGTTAAAGGTGGGTTTACAACCCAACGTCGTCACAAAAAAGTTTTAAGCATGACGAAAGGCCAATGGGGCACGCGCAGTAAGCTGTTCCGCCGAGCCAATGAAGCCATGATGAAATCCCAATGGTATGCGTACCGGGATCGCAAGGTTCGTCGTCGTGAATACCGTCGTTTGTGGATTACTCGTATCAATGCGGGTTCCCGTCAGCACGGAATGAGCTACAGCAAGTTGATTCATGGCCTGAAATTGGCTGGTGTGCAACTGGATCGCAAGGTTTTGGCAGACATTGCAGTCCGTGATGAGGCAGCTTTTGCTGCTATCGTCGATGTAGCGAAACAAGCGTTAGCCTAACAGCACATACGCACTACCCTCAGATTGAAAACGCCACGCTTGGCTGCAAGCGTGGCGTTTTTTTTGTTACTGGCGTAACATGCGGGAGGATGGTGGATGACTGGTAAACGATGGATTAGCGTAGTTGTCTGCTTTTTTTCTGTCGAGTAATATCCACGTTCTGATCTATGAACAAAACGGCCGTTTCCCCCCAAAGAAACTATCTAATCTGGATGCTGTTGGTTTTATTAACGGCCGTTTTTCTGCGCCTGTTTTTCATAACGCAAGCACCGCCTGGGCTGACTCATGACGAAGCGGATCACGGCATCACGGCCTGGTCTATCGTCAATGGCGCACGGGACATTTATTTCACCATCGGTTATGGGCGCGAACCGCTGTTTGATTATGTGACGGCGCTGGTGATGAGCGCCTTAGGTGCCACGTTTTTAGCAGGACGGCTAACGGCCGTTTTCTTTAGCCTGATCATGATTGCGGGCATGGGTGCCTGGGTACGGCGTGCTTTTGATTGGCAAACGGCCGTTTTCACGGCGGCTGGTCTGGCAGTAGGTTTTTGGCCGGTGATGACCGCGCGGCAAGCGCTGCGCTCTGAAACGCTGCCGGCTTTGTTTGTGCTGGCTGTTTATCTTTTCTGGTGTGGTTTACTCTCAGGCAAAGGGGCAGAAACGCAGCGAAAAAAACAGGTGGTATATTTTGTGGGTGCGGGATTTGTGTTAGGGCTTACGGCTTACACGTATATTCCGGCACGAGTTTTGTGGTTGATTTTTCCAGCGACAGTGGTGTATTTAGCCTGGCAGAAACGGCCGTTATTCCACCAAATCTGGAAACAAACCATCGCCATGCTGGCAGTCGCCTTGCTTACCGCCCTGCCCTTGCTGCTCTATTTGTTCAACAACCCGGCCGCTGAAAGCCGCATCGGACAGTTGAGCCAACCCATAAGCAGCGCGGTCGAAGGTGATTTCTCTCTCCTGTGGCAGCATATCCGTGAAGGCTTAGGCATTATTGCCTTCACAGGTGACAGTTACTGGCGCTACAATATTTCAGGCAACCCCCTGCTGCCCTGGTTCTTCGCTCTCCTTTTTTTCATGGGGTTGGCTGTGGCAAGTTGGTGGATTGTTCGTGGGAAATCTCATGCACAAACAGACATGCACGAAACGAAAAACAGGGCTGCCGCCTC
>JACSSI010000196.1 GCA_014879345.1 Anaerolineae bacterium
GCTCTATCAGGAGCCATTGGCTTGGGATGCCGTTTTGTTTGCCAATCGGAATTTGCTGCGTAATACCCAACTGTCGTTGGCAGATATGTATCACTATGCGGGTGGCCTTCTTGATACATATTGGGTTTCTTTTGGGTATGGTGCGCTGACGGCACCGGCTGTTTTTTATAGCCTTATCAATTGGCTATTGGTGGTTTCTTTGGTTGGCGTGGGAATTTGGATTTTCCAAAATAGCAAACGAAGGCCACTGCCTGTGCAACTGCTGTCAGTTGTGTTGTTGATTGTATGGAATGGCTTGCTTTTTGTTTCTTTACTGCAATGGATGCGCTTGCTCCAAGAGACCAATCAGGGACGGTTACTTTTCCCTGGCATAGGGGCGGTGGCGGTGCTGATTGTAGTGGGTTTTTCTGCGCTATTAAGCGGAAGACGAAATTGGCTGGGGTTAGGCTTTGTATCGTTGTTAGGGGTATTGGCGGTATTGGCACCGTTTATGCTGATAAAACCGGCATATGCTCAACCTACTTCTGTGTTGATGGTGTCTGATATTCCAAATCCGGTAAATGTGACATTTGGTGACCATATTGAATTGTTAGGCTATGCGCTTTCGGAAACGGCCGTTTCTCCCGGTGACTCTTTGGCAGTTGATTTGTACTGGAATACAGATGCGGTCTTGTCTGAAAATTATGCGGTTTCTTTGCATGTCTTAGACCCCTCGGGTGAGGTAGCCAGCAGGCTGAATGTATTGCCGTATAACGGCCGTTATGCCACCCCCGTCTGGCGTCCTGATTTCCCGTTCAAAGACACCTACACCATGCCCCCCATAAACGAGGGGGCGATACCGGGTCGGGGACACCTTATCGTGTCGCTCTATCCCTGGGGGGCGCACCAGGAACCTTTGCCCGTTGTGGTTGATGACATACCAATAGGCGCTATCCATACGATTGCACCCCTAAAAATAGCATCTGGTGTAACGGCCGTTTACGACGATATGGCGTCCAAAACCGACATCATCTTTGGTGAAAAAATAAAATTGCTGGGGTTTGATGCGCCAGGCAACCTGGTTCCGGCACAAACCTATCCCATAACATTGTTTTGGGAGGCGTTACAACCAGATGGGGTTGATTATACGGTCTTTGTGCATCTGGTAGACAGCCAGGGTCAGGTGGTTGCTCAGGCGGACAGCCCACCGCAAAATAATCGCTTTCCGACATCTATCTGGGCTAAAAACGAACAAATTGTTGATGTACACACTTTGGTATTGCCTGAAGATTTGGCATCCGGGTTTTATGACCTGTTTGTGGGCTTGTATGATCCGAATACCGGGCAGCGGTTAACGGCCGTTGCCAGCGACGGCACACCATCACCAGAAAACAGCTTTTTGCTGACGACCAAAAGCACAGAGTAATAAAGTGATCCTAGGAAAAAGATGATGCACGCTGTTCGTATGAAGGTTGACCAGCACCCGGCACTTTTGTTTGTCGGCGGTATGGTTCTGGTGATAGGGGTTATCCTGGTTTGGGGCGTGTTGAAACCGCCAAGCCATGCCTATGACGATGCTTATATCACCTACCGGTATGCGGACAATTTCCGTAATGGCTTAGGACTCGTTTACAATGCGGGTGAATGGGTTTTGGGCACTACAACGCCGCTGTTTGCCCTGTTGTTAGGCACGCTGGGTTTCGTCTTTGCCGACATTGAGGCGCTGGGTCATTGGCTGGGCATTCTGAGTTGGATGGCAGCGGCTGTGGCAGCGGCGGCACTCTTTTGGCAGGCAGAACGGCCGTTTACTGCCATCACCGCCATGTTTTTTGTGGCCTTACAACCCGTCATGCTGCGCGTGGTCGGCATGGAAACGACGCTGGTGATCGCGCTGATGCTGGCAAGTGCCTGGGCCTGGTTTGCCCAAAAGCGCGTGCTGGCAGCGGTTTTGTTAGCCGCTTTGTTTGTGACACGGGCAGACGGTGTCCTGTGGGCTTTACTAATTGGACTGGAAGTATGGCGGCGAAACGGCCGTCTTCCCTGGCGGGTGACACTGCTGACAATTTTGTGCGCACTTCCCTGGTTTTTGTATGCCCAGTGGCGCTACGGCTCTTTTCTGCCCAACAGCGTCGCGGCTAAATCAGGGCAGACAACGCGCATGGCAGTTGCTGCACACGACTCTTTTTTGAACGGTTTTGTCAACGTGTGGGCCTGGCTGCCAACGGCCGTTTTGATTCTCTTTGGCCTGTTCGTTTTAGCAGGTTTGTGGGTTATTTTGAGAGACGCCCACCAATTTTGGTATTTGCCAGTCTGGATTTTGGCGTACCTGGCCGTTTATTCCTTATTAGGGGTGGCAAACTTTCCCTGGTACTTCGCGCCACCGGTGATAATGGTGACGCTCATCGCCGCTATGGGCGCAGGTGGTCTGATGGGTGACGGGGTCGCATTTGCCCAATCAGGCAAGCTGCATGTGGCATTAGCGGCGTTTGCCCTCATCACCTCTCTGCTTTTGGCGATGGTTTGGGTCAATCAGATGATCCTGGTAAGCACGCAAAAGGGTTACAAGGCTTCCTACCCACCGCTTGCCCAATGGCTGGCGCAAAACACACCAGTGGATGCCCGGGCGGCCACGATTGAAATTGGTGTCATTGGCTATCTCTCCCAACGGCCGATATTGGATACAATGGGACTGGTCAGCCCGGAAATGACACACCGGCAAGTGGGCTGGGTAGAAACGCTGGCGTATGCGGTCTCGCAGGAATGGCCGGAATATGCGGTGGTGTTGAAAAACACAGGTTGGGATTGGGTGATTGATCAATGGTGGTTTCACGATTATTACAAACCGGTGACTGTTTTGGCCGATGCCACCATTTATGAGTTACAGACTCGGCCGTCTCTGCCGTATCAGGTGGCAAGCGACGCCGTGTATCCGGTTGGTTTCACGTTGACCGGGGCAGATATGAGCGCGCAGCAGCTTCAACCAGGCGATCAACTGGAACTGTGGCTGCAACTGGCTGTAGACCAGACCCAATCTGCTGATTACCAATTGACAACGTATTTGATTGACACACAAACGGATGAGCGAACGGCCGTTACCACCGTTGATCCTTTAAATGGCGGTTATCGTTCCTCAGTGTGGCAGCCTGGAGAAGCGTTGTCTTTACCAGTTCGTTTAGAAATACCCGCCGATTTGTCGCCGGGCAGTTATAGAGTAGGCTTGTTTGTTTATGATCCTGAAAGCGGTGAAGGCTTGCCCACTACAGCCGCGGCTGCGTACCCAGAAGTGAAACTGGGTTGGTTACGTTATGGCAGCCCAGATGATGGCGTTATTGAGAATTTGGTCTCGCAGCCCGTGGAAAGTGCATGGCAGGATGGTATTCGTCTGGAGCAGCTTGATTTGCCTGCCACGGCGCTCGTCGCTGGCGATACGTTAGCCGTTGGCTTACATTGGCGTGCGGCGCAAACACCGCTGCGTGACCTGACAGTGTTTGTCCATCTGCTTGATGAGGCTGGCGAGATTGTGGCACAGTTGGATGAACGGCCGTTTGCCGGACGATTCCCAACGACAAGCTGGCTGCCTGATGAACCATTAACTGATCAGATAACGATACCTTTGCCACCCGACCTGCCCTCTGGCACATATGGGTTGCGCCTTGGTTTTTATGATGAAAACGGCCGTTTACCCCTGCTCAACGGTGACGGCGACTATTTGCAATTATCAAACTTAATACAGATCAACCAAAAATAAATCGAAGGATATTACCATGCTCGTACCAATTTCCTGGCTCAAAGATTACGTAGACATCAACATGTCAGTTGAAGAACTGGCAGACATCTTAACCATTGCTGGCCTTGAAGTCGAAGGCATCGACTACATTGGCATCCCCGGCGGCAACGACAAAGATCGGCTCGTTTGGGATCGTGACCTCATTATGGTCGGCCACATCCTCAAAGTAGAACAACATCCCAACGCCGACAAACTTGTCATTGCCACCGTCGAATACGGCGGTGCTGAACCGGAACTCACCGTCACTGGCGCCCCCAACCTGTTCCAATACCTGGGCAAAGGCGACATCAGCGACCTGAAACTCTACTCCCCCTTTGCCATGGAAGGCGCGATCCTCTATGACGGCCACAAAGAAGGGCAAGTCAAGGCAAAACTCAAAGGACGGCCGTTACGCGGTATCGAAAATCGGTGTATGTTGTGCAGCGAAAAAGAGCTTGGCATCAGCGACGAGCATGAAGGCATCCTCATCATGACAGGGGATTACACACCAGGAACACCCCTGCAAGATGTGCTAGGTGATGCCGTCATCAGCATCGACATCATTCCCAACATCGCCCGCTGCGCCTCCATCGTTGGGGTGGCGCGGGAAGTAGCCGCCCTTACCGGCCAGGAAATGCGCTACCCCAGCTACGAAGTCGTCATGGCAGGCCCGTCATCAGCAGGCAAAGTCGTTATCACCACCGAAAACCCAGACCTCAACCCCCGCTTCACAGCCTTCATCATTACCGGCGTTGAGCAAAAGCCCAGCCCCCAATGGATGCAAAACCGTCTGCGTTTGGCCGGACAGCGCCCCATCAACGTTGTCGTAGACATCTCCAACTACGTCATGCTGGAAATGGGTGAACCCAACCATACCTTCGACTACGCTTTTCTGCGTCAACGCGCCGACCAATACAACGGCACAGATGGCCCCATCCATCTCATTACTCGCCTGCCCCATGAGGGCGAAACCGTCACCACGCTCGATGGCACAAAACGGGAACTGCCCGCATCCACCATCCTCGTCACCGACCCGGCCGGGCCGCTCAGTTTGGGCGGCATTATGGGCGGTGAATCCAGTGAAATTCAAGACACCACCACCGATGTCTTGCTAGAAGCGGCCGCCTGGAATTTCATCAATATTCGGCGCACCGCTACGCTCATGAAAATAAACACCGAAGCAGGCTTCCGTTTCAGCCGAGGTGTGCATCCCAGCCAGGCCATTCTGGGTGCTAAACGCGCCGCTGAACTGCTGCGTACCCTGGCTGGTGGCACGGTGTGGCATGGCGTTATCGATTACTATCCCAATCCGCCCGCCGTCACCCCCATCATGTTAACCACCGCCGAAGTGAAACGCCTGGGCGGTATCGAGCTGACCAATGCTGAAATCAAGCGCATGTTGGAAGCGCTCGAATTCACCATTGAAGACAAGGGGGATGGCTTGCTTGTTACCAGCCCCGATTTCCGTCTGGACATTACCGGAACGCATGACCTGGTAGAAGAAGTGCTGCGCATGGTTGGCTACGATAAGCTGCCCTCCACAGAAATGTCTGATACGCTGCCGCCACAGCGCAGCAATGTGCAGCTAGAACAGGAAGAGCGCATCAAAGACATCCTGGTGAAGCAGGGAATGCAGGAAACCATCACCTACCGACTCACCACACCAGAGCGAGAAGCCAGACTATTAGCTGGTGATGCCGGACTCGTTCCTGATGAACGGCCGTATGTAACCCTTGCCAATCCTATCACCGTAGACCGGGTAACAATGCGCCACAGTTTGCTTGCTTCTACCCTTGAAATTATGGCAAATAACAGCCGGTTCCAGGAGTACATTGCCTTATTCGAGGTCGGTAAAATCTACCTCGCTTCTGAAGCGGGTGTTTTGCCTGATGAGTTGAATCGCTTGTCAATGGCGCTCACTGGACCTCGACAAAATCCCCATTGGCAAGCGTCTGGGGAGAGTGACAGCCTCGATTTCTTTGACCTCAAAGGCATTGTGGAAGCAATCATTGAGGCGCTCCACATTGACGATTTTCATGTGGAAGCTGTCAAACATCCCACATTTCGTCCTGGCCGGACTGCGCGGCTGCTCATCGGGGAAAAGCAGCTTGGTTTGATGGGTGAACTGCATCCAAATGTGGTTGAAGGCTTCGATATTCGTGGAGAGCATCCGGTGTTGGCCGCTGAACTCGATCTCGATTTACTATGCGCCCATATCCCGGATTTGCATTATCTGGTTCCCGTTGCCAACTATCCGGTTGTGCGTGAAGATTTAGCGATTGTGGTAGATCGTGATGTGCCTGCGCAAAAGGTCGAGGCGGTTATCCGGCAGACGGGCGGTTTCTTGTTGAAAGAGGTCTCTTTATTTGATGTGTATGAAGGGGCGCAAATTGGCAGCAACAAGAAAAGCCTTGCCTATCATCTCGCCTTCCAGTCACCCAGTAAAACATTGACAGACAAAGATGTGCTGAAGCAGCGTCAACGCATTCTCAAACAGTTAGAGAATCAGCTTGGCGCGAAGTTGCGTGTATAAAATTACTGGAGTCTGGTGAATTTTGTAACCGTTCAGATGGGTAATCGATAAAGAGTCAATCCACCAAATAGTGGATAGATAAATAGATAAAAAAGTAGCATCATTAGCAAATGGTCAAACAAAAACCGCCGTCTGGCATAACAATCGAGGATTGGGATGTAACACCTGAAAGTGTGCAGACATTGGTTACCATCTTGATGGCTACAGTGGCAGAGTTGCAGCAAGTTATTCCGCAATTGCAAAAACAGGTCGAAGCGCAACAAAAACGGATCAGCAATTTAGAAGAACAGATGGGACAGACTTCGCGAAACTCGTCCAAACCGCCATCGAGTGACCCTCCAACTGTCAAGAAACCACCCCCGAAAACAAAAGGGAAACGGAAGCGTGGCGGACAGCCAGGTCAAGTGGGTCATGGACGAACCTTGAAACCACCAGAAGATGTGACACGTTTTGTGGTAAGCAAACCGTTTGTTTGTAAAGAGTGCGGCACGTTGCTGATGGGAGAAGACCCCAATCCATGTCGCCATCAAGTAAGCGAGATACCTCGGATAGAACCGGAACTTGTCGAATATCAGGTGCATAGCTTAAACTGCCTGGCTTGTGGTCACAAAAACCAGGGTGAATGGCCCACAGATATGCCCCGTGGTTGTTTGGGTTCCCGTACCCAAGCGATAATAGGGTATTTGAGTGGGCGTATGGGCATCAGTCGTCGGGATAGTGAAGAAATGCTGGGTACCTTGTTTCATCTGGACATCGCTTTGGGTACTATTTCAGCCCAAGAAAAGCGTGTTTCACAAGCATTGTCTCAACCAACAATGGAAGCTAGTGCGTTCGTGCGCCAGCAACCCGTTGCCAATGTTGATGAGACAAGTTGGTGTGAGATGAATCACAACTGTTGGATATGGGTAGCGACCACACCCTTGGTAACTGTACTCCATATCATGGATAGCCGTTCACAAGCCAGCAGCAAGTGCTTGTTAGGTCATGATTATGCTGGTGTAGTCGGTTCTGACCGTCACAGCGCCTACAATTGGCTTGACCTGGCGCATCGACAACTATGTTGGTCACACCTGATACGAGATTTTCAAGCCTTCGTGGACAGGAACGGAGAATCGGCAGTTATTGGGAAGCTCCTATTAACTCAAGTCGAGAGGTTCTTTCCCTTGTGGCATCTAGCGAGGGACGGGACGCTCTCCCGTTCTGATTTTCAAAAAGCAATGCAACCCATTCGGCAAGAAATTGGCGCCCTTTTACAAATCGGAGCATATCTCACAGTTAGCAAAACCAAGAACACCTGCCGCAATATTTTGAAAGCAGAGGCAGCACTTTGGACTTTTGTAGACCAAGAAGGGGTTGAACCGACTAATAATGCTGCCGAACGTGCGCTGCGTCGCTCTGTTATCTGGCGTCGCCGCAGTTTCGGTTCCCAAAGTGAAGCAGGTAGTCGTTTTGTGGAACGTATTCAAACGGCCGTTCTTACCTTACGTCAACAAAACCGGGATGTTCTCGATTTTTTAACCGAAGCTTGCCAGGCTGCTATTGTGGGGAGTGAACCGCCTTCCTTGCTGCCTGTTACTTAATCCTTTTTATTTAATGGTGCGAGACCACCTGAACGCTTACGGTGGAGCAGGAATTCGTCGTTACAGACAACGTTGGTTTCTTCTGCCCAGGAAACGGCCGTTTCTAAGG
>JACSSI010000197.1 GCA_014879345.1 Anaerolineae bacterium
ATGGATGAGAGAACGGCCGTTTTCAAACAAATCAACGCCGCCAAAATTGTACCAAAGGCCAAGGGTGATCGCGGGCAGCTTTAAACCGCTGCGGCCGCTGCGCCGATACTGCATGGCATCATAACGAGAATTAGCTGGTAAATAGGTCATAAGCTTCCCTCCAAGGAAGTAAAATAATTGTATCTATACAGGTATTGGTCAAACTTCATGCATAGCGACGGCTGAGCCTGTCTGTCGAAGCCAAAGCGGTTCGCACCACCCGCCTTCGACAAGCTCAGGCTACGGCTATGTGAACAGTTACAAATAATTATCCAATTATAGAGCAAGGTTGAGAAATAATTACCCTATTGTTTAAAATAAAACCGCCCCCTTGGGGGAAGGAGGCGGTTTACAATCATTTGTCTATGTTCCAGGAGGGAGGTTCACAGACGACGGGTAATGTAAGGGTTGAGGGAGGGGAGACATTACCCTAAGCTCAATACAGGTGTTCCAGTCGCGTTTCTCTCGTGCCAGTTTTTGGGGGGGAGGAATTTTTCCCTCAACCCTAACCTATTCAAGCTTGATGCCATCATACTATAAAAAACGATACTTGTCACACATTTTTTGCATTAAAATATAATCTCTTAATATTCCCATTTCAGATTCAAGGTCAATTCAAACTTCATCCAACTTCCACAAAATTAACCTTAAACAGCCCTCATGAATTTGCTATCCACAGGGGATTGGCAAGTGTCACGAATAATTAACACGGTTGGCAGTTCCACTTGCTCAACAGGCAATGTGGGGTCTTCAATCCGCGCCAACACCATGCGCGTTGCCAACTGCCCCATCTCCCGCAGCGGCTGACGAACCGTCGTCAACCTGGGCCGTATATAAGACGATTCAGGCACATCATCAAAGCCAACAACAGAAATATCTTGTGGCACGAGATAACCAGCTTCATCAATTGCCCGTATCGCTCCAAATGCAGAAACATCACTTGAGGCAAAAATAGCCGTTGGTGGTTCTGCTAAACTCAAAAACTTTTTAGCCGCTTCATAACCGCTGTCTTCAAGAAAGTCACCCTTACAAATCAGCTCCGGATCAACAAAAAAACCATTATCTCGAATAGCAGATTGATATCCAGCCAAACGTTCTTGCGCACTAGCAACTTCAATAGTACCTGTAATAAACCCAATCCGAGAATGACCCAAATCAATTAAATATTGTGTGGCATCATATGCCCCTTGCCAGTTCGTGGCAGTGATTGTATTGCTCTTTATGCCATCAATACCTGGATGATCAATCAGCACATACGGCACTTGCTGTCTATCCAAATCCTCTGTATAAGCCTCTAAATATCTTGGTAAAACAAAAAGGAAGCCATCCACCATACCTTGAGTAAGTTGTGTCACATAGGCAGATTCTTTCCGTCTCCGTTTATGCGTTGTAGATAACATGAGATCATATTCAGAGTTTGTAATTTCTGCGTCCACGCCTCGCACAATTTCCACATGGTAACTGGTATCTAATTCATAAAGAAGCATACCAACCACTTGAGAACGTCCACCAGCCAAACTGCGTGCCTTTAAGTTAGCCACATAGCCTAACCTGTCCATAGCCGCTTCAACACGTTCTCGTGTGTCCGGCTTGACATATTTAAAATTATTGACAACCCGCGAAACAGTGGAATAAGAAACACCCGCTTCCCGAGCCACATCAACAATTGTAACGTTCCCCGTGCTTTGATTTTCTTGTGTCATATGTCACCTATTGTGCATGATAACTCAGGTCTTGACAATTCATTTTGGATGAAATATACTTTTTGTGCAAACGCTTGCAGAAATTATAAGGGAAAAAGATTGAACCCGTCAATAAATTGCAAAGAAACGATACAAGATTAGACAGGAAACGGCCGTTTCTAGCCAATTCCTCAAAATTTTCATAACTTCTTTCGCAAACATCTCCCTTACTTCCCCAATTCTGCAAGATTTTCATAACTTAAATTGCTCTATCATCACAATATTAAACATAGGAGGTACGCCAACCAACAATAAATCACTAGATTTTCTAAAAAACAAACCCTTTTATTTTTTCAGAACATTGCAAACGTTTTCAATAAACTAAAATGAGGAGAAACATAATGCGTAAACCCATATATTTACTCGTGATTTTGATGCTGATGGTCAGTTTAGCCCTGGCCGCTTGTGGTGGCTCCGCCGCCGAACCGACTGCAGAAGCAGCCGTGGAAGAAGTTGCCACAGAAGCTGTCGCCGCTGCAGAAGCAGCCGTAGAAGAAGTTGCCACAGAAGCCGTCGCCGTCGAAGAAGCAGTTGAAGAAGCAGTTGAAGAAGTTGCCACAGAAGCTCCTGCCGAAGCGCCTACCGCTGAAGCTGCTATGGCTGAAAAAGAAACCCTGAACGTTTGGTCTTTCACCAACGAAATCATGACCATGGCCGTGGCCTACGAATGCGTGAATCCAAACGTAGACGTCGTTTACACCATGATCCCCATGACCAACGGCGAATACCAAACCAAACTGCTGTCCTCTTTGGGTACTGCTGATGCACCCGATGTCATCGCCCTAGAAGCTTCCTTCGTCAAGTCATACGTCGAAAGCGACTTCCTGGCTGATCTGGGCGACCTGCTGCCTCTCGCAGAAGAAATGCAAACCTACCCCGCCGTCGTCGAAGTTGGTACCCATGACGGTATCACCAAAGCCTTCTCCTACCAGGCAACCCCCGGCGCTGTATTCTATCGCCGCAGCTTGGCCAAAGAATACTTTGGCACCGATGACCCGGCAGAAATTCAAGCTCTGCTAAGTGACATGGACAAATTCGTTGAAGCGGCTGCCATCATTAAAGAAAAATCAGGCGGCGACACCTACATCGTGGCCTCCAACGCCGAATTTAAAGAACCCTTCTACGCCAACCGCTCCGAACCCTGGATCGTTGATGATACTCTTGTCGTCGACCCCATGGTTGAAGAATATGTACGTGTCTCAAAACTGTTCCGTGACGAAGGATACGAAGCCCAAGCTGGACAATGGCAAGAAGGTTGGTTCGCCGGTATGAATGGCACCCTGGTTGACGCCGAAGGCAATCCAAAACAAATCTTCTCTTACTTCCTGCCCACCTGGGGTCTGCCTTACGTGTTAGCACCCAACGCTAAAACCGAAGACGGCTCCGCCGATACCACTGGTGACTGGGGCGTTATCGCTGGCCCGCTGCCATACCAATGGGGTGGCACATGGGTTGGTGTGATCGACGGTAGTGACAACATGGATACCGCTCAAGATTTCGTTCGCTTTGTTGCTCTGGATGAAGAGAATCTCACCAATTGGGCTACCGGTGTCTACACCAACGAATACTTGAAAGGTTGTGATCCGGCAGTATCCGACGATCAGGCACAAGCCGCTGGCGACTTTGTTTCCAGTCAAGTCGTTGTTGAAGCCATCACCGCAGGGTTTGATGATTCTGAAATGAGTGCCTTCTTGGGTGGGCAAAACTCCTATGGCGGTTTTGCTGCCGCCGCCCCGAACGTCAGCGCCAAGTTGATGACCGGCGCCAACGATGCCATTCAACGTGCCTTTGACGATCCGGTCAACCAGTACCTGAATGACGAAATCACCGAAGAAGAAATGTGGAATCTGTGGAAAGACAATCTGGCCATTGAATTCCCCGACCTGAGCGTTCCCTAACACATTAAAATAGGTTAAGCTATTGGGGCAGTGATGTTTACCATCACTGCCCCATATCTAGTTCAATTTATCTCCACACCCCAAAGAGAATATTATGGCAAAAGAAAGCACGCTCACTCAAGAGAAAACACAAGCCAAAAAGTTTGTTTGGAAGAAGGACTATAATGGATACCTATATATCGCCCCATTTATTATTGGGTTCCTGATATTCAGTTTATATCCCCTATACAACACCTTCTACTTGAGTTTTACTGATACCACCATGATGTCACGTCAGTCTGAGTTTATTGGTTTCAAAAACTATGAGCGCTTACTGACGGATCGTACATTCCGTATGGCGATAAAAAATACCTGGTTGATCTGGATTTTGAACTTTATTCCTCAGATTGGTATTGCCATGCTGGTATCAATTTGGTTTACCAGTACACGCTTGAAGTTAAGAGCAGTCGGTGCCTGGCGTGCTATTTACTTTTTACCTAATTTGCTCATGCCTGCCGCCGTTGCCGCCTTGTTTTTTAGTTTATTCTCTTTCTATGGTCCTGTTAACCAGTTTATGGTTCGTTCTGGCATTTTGCCAGAAGCGATGCACTATTTACAGAATCCCAATATTGCTCGTGGGTTAGTGATTTTCATTCAATGGTGGATGTGGTTCGGCCAGACAGTTATCATCGTCATGGCTGGCATGACCGCCATTTCGGTGTCGTTGTATGAATCCGCCATGGTCGATGGCGCCAGCGCCTGGCAAATGTTCTGGCGGATTACAGCTCCCTTACTGAAGCCAATTCTCATTTACATTTTTGTTACTTCTCTGGTAGGCGGTATGCAGATGTTTGATATCCCCTATTTGTTGACAGATGGTCGTGGCGCACCCGGCGGCTCTATTCTGACTAATAATATGTTGATGTATTTGAAATTTTCCAGCAGTCAAGGTCATATTGGGGCTGCTTCAGCCGTCGGTGTCTCGGTCTTTATCATGACCACAATAGTAGCCCTGGGCATTTTCTTCTTCCTGGGAGATCGTAGAAAAGATTAGTCAACCAGACTTTTTATTTACAAGGGCGTCTTTTCGTTTTGTGAATGGTCTATGACTGGAGCTGTTTATTATGTCTAAAAATTACACACTCAATACTAAAATCACGCGCATCTTTATTTACATTTTCCTGATTGTTTTGTTGTTCATCACGGTTGCGCCCATTTGGTTGTTACTTGTCAACGCTACCCGCTCGACCACACAAATTCAACAAGGAATCAGTATTATCCCCAGCACCCATATGGTTGAGAATTATCAGATTCTGGCTAATAGGGGATTAAATCTGCCTAGAGGGTTCCTGAACAGCTTATTCATATCTGTTTCTGTTACGTTTTTAACTGTTTATTTTGCTTTTCTGGCAGCGTATGGCATTGTGGTCTTTAACTTTCGTTGGAAAAAAGTTTTCGCCGGATTTATTGTTATTCTGGTGCTAGTGCCTACGCAACTTTCTATTATTGGTTACTTTCAATACATGTCCCGTTTGGGTCTAACGGATAACTATATTCCGCTTATTGTGCCTGCAATTGCTTCTGCTTTTGCTGTTTTCTTTGGTATTCAATACCTGGAATCGATTGTAATACATGATTTGGTTGATGCAGGACGTGTGGATGGAGCCAGTGAATTGCGCATTTTCCATCAAATTATGATGCCGATTGCAATGCCGGGAGCTATTACGCTTGCGATTTTTACATTTGTTGGTTCCTGGAATAATTTCTTTACACCCTTCATCATGATTTCTTCAATTGAGAAGTATACCCTGCCAATGTTGGTGCAATTACTACGTGGAGATGTGTACCGTACAGAATATGGTGCTATTTACCTGGGTCTGGCAATGACGGCAATCCCTGTCATTATTATTTATACATTCTTCTCTAAATACATCATCAGTGGTATTGCCATGGGTTCGGTGAAGGAGTAACACATTTGATTATTCTTTTCACAAACAAAACGGGATTCTAGTTCGCGCCAAAGGGTAACGGCCGTTTCCCACCATCACAACTTTATCCATTCTAATTTACACATTTTGCAACTGTTATCAGACAGTTTTGTTCAACTTGCCTGATTGAATTCTAAAGACACATATTATGCTAAAAACAATACAAACCTCAACCCTGTTCCGCGACACCTCACAACCGATTGAGGTGCGCGTCCAAGATTTATTAGCCCAGATGACATTGGCAGAAAAAGTCGCTCAATTAGGCAGCGCCTGGTCCTTCCAACTGTTATCTGATATGCAATTTGATAGCACCAAAGCAACCGAGCTTATGGCAGAGGGAATCGGGCAAATTACCCGCGTCGCTGGTGCGAGCAGCCTGGAACCCAAGGAAGGAGCCAAGGTCGCTAATCAAATCCAGAAGTATCTAATTGAGAATACCCGTCTTGGCATTCCAGCATTGGTGCATGAAGAATGTTGCAGCGGCTACATGGCGCGTAACGCCACCTGCTTCCCGCAGATTATCGGAGTTGCCAGCACCTGGGAACCAGATTTAGCGGAAGCGATGGCAACGGTGGTTCGTGAACAAATGCGAGCGGCCGGGGCGCAGCAAGGCTTGTCTCCGGTGATTGATGTGACGCGCGATCCACGCTGGGGGCGCGTTGAGGAAACATTTGGCGAAGACCCGTATCTGGTGTCACAGATGGGCGTCAGCTTTGTCAACGGCTTGCAGGGCGACGATTTACACACAGGCGTGTTGGCAACGGCCAAGCATTTTGTGGGTTACGGCCTGCCAGACGGCGGCATGAACTGGGCGCCAGCGCACATTCCCCCGCGTGAACTGCGCGAGGTGTTTATGCTGCCATTTGAAACGGCCGTTAAAGAGGCCAATCTGCAATCTGTGATGAACGCCTACCACGAGCTGGATGGGGTGCCTTGCGCCGCCTCCAAAGAGCTGCTCACCGATATTTTGCGTGACGAGTGGGGCTTCGACGGCATCGTCGTCTCTGATTATTTTGCGATTGCCGAAATCCAACGTACGCACCGGTTGACCGACAGTCGCGCCAAAGCGGCCGAAATCGCTTTAGACGCGGGCATCGACGTGGAGCTACCCAGCACCGATTATTACGGCGCCTCCCTCGTGGCAGCCGTTGAAAATGGCGAGATTGATGAGGCTTTGGTAGACAAAATCGTGTCGCGGCATTTGACGATGAAGTTCAAACTGGGTCTGTTTGAAAATCCGTATGTGGATGAAGAAGCGGTAACGGCCGTTTTCGACACCCCTGCCCAACGCCAACTCGCCCGCGACATTGCCCGCAAATCTTTCGTGCTGCTCAAGAACGAAGCCAACACACTCCCCCTCTCCCCAGAGTTGCGCAACATCGCCGTCATTGGGCCGCAAACCGACACCATCCGCCACATGCTCGGCGACTACGCCTATTTGTGCCACGCCGAATCGTTACAAGAGATGACCAGCGAAGATAATGTCTTCAATATGCCCATCCCCGACCGCGTGGACGTGGTGGACGGTTTTGTGCCAATGCACACCATCCTGGAAGGACTGCAAGCGCGAGTCTCCGAGTCCACGACCATCCATCATGCCGAAGGCTGCAAAATAACCGGCGACGATACCTCTGGTTTTGCTGAAGCCATCGCTGCTGCTCAGAAATCCGAGGTGGCGCTGGTCTTTGTGGGCGGCAAATCTGGCCTGACCGATTCCTGCACCTGTGGCGAGGCGCGTGACCGCGTAGACCTCAATCTGACAGGTGTGCAAGAGGAACTTATCAAGGCCATTCATGCCACTGGCACACCCGTCGTTGTTGTTTTGGTAAACGGCCGTCCCCTCACCATCAACTGGGCGCAAGAAAACGTGCCTGCCATTTTGGAAGCATGGCTCCCCGGCGAAGAAGGGGCGGAAGCATTGGCCGAGGTCATCTTTGGCGATGTCAGTCCTAGCGGCAAACTACCCATCAGCTTCCCGCGCCACGTAGGCCAAGTGCCGATTTACCACAACCACAAACCGTCTGGCGGCAAATCTCACTGGAAAGGCGCTTACGCCGACGAGAGTAACAAGCCACTCTACGCATTTGGCTACGGCTTGAGCTACACCACCTTCAAACTGAACAATCTCCAACTCAACAAAACAGAACTGGCAACCAACGACACCGTGCAAATCAGTGTCGATGTCAGCAATACCGGCCAGATGGCAGGCGACGAAGTGGTTCAACTCTACATCCAAGACCTGT
>JACSSI010000198.1 GCA_014879345.1 Anaerolineae bacterium
ATCTTTTGTTTTCAGCAGGTAGGTTGGCGGGTATGTTAGTAGGACAATCTCTTTAAATCAAGAGACAATCAGGGGTATTTCAGTAGGACAATGCAAAGATTGTCCCATTTAGAAATTATTTATCCGCAGATTGCGCAGAACCTGTCCTGAGCATGTCGAAGGATTACGCAGATTTTTTATCCGTGTTTATCTGTGTTTATCCGTGTCCTGTTTCCTGGGCGGTTTTCGACAAGCATACCGACCGCAATGCCGACAACGGCCGCCAGGATGAGGCCGGTTTTGTAGGGGAAGCTATGGGCAAGAACGGCCGTTATCCTCCACTTGTGATATAATTTATCTTATGACTATTCAAAAAGTTGCTCGAAAAATCCGCCTTGAAGACCAGTCTACTGATTTTCTATATTGGCAATCTCAACCATATGAAAAACGATTAGCCGCACTGGAAGAAATCAGGCGAGAATATCATCTTTGGAAATATGATTCTGAACCAAGACTTCAAAGAGTTCATACAATCACTAAACAATAATCAGGTTGATTATCTCATTATCGGTGGTTATGCTGTCGCTTTTCATGGTCACCCCCGCTACACCAAAGACCTGGATATATGGGTTAAACCTGCCCGAGACAATGCCCAAAGGCTTTTGCAAGCATTAGATGAGTTTGGTTTCGGTTCTCTATCGTTGGAAGAAGCAGATTTCATAGAGCCGGGGCAAATTGTGCAACTAGGCTATCCCCCCAACCGCATTGATATTGTGACAAATCCATCAGGAGTAGATTTTGAGACTTGCTTTGTCTCTCGTGTCACTGTAAAAATTGACGATACAGAACTCAACTTTATCGACCTCGATAACTTGAAACAAAACAAAAAGGCAAGCGGACGATTTCAAGATTTGGCCGATATCGAGAATCTCGAACCATAGTTCCCCAGCATTCGTTCTAAAGAGCGCCCCCTCACATCCAATTTAGATGACAGATTTCCGTCTTTATCCTTTCGCTTTCTGCTTTTTCGCACCGTTTTCGACAAGCATACCGACCGCAATGCCGACAACGGCCGCCAGGATGAGGCCGGTTTTGTAGGGAAAGCTATGGGCGACAACGGCCGTTATCCCCGCCGCCACCGCCGCCATCACCATAGCCTTATCCTTAATGGTCGCAAACAGCAAAGCCAGAAAGGTGAGCGGAACCGCAAAGTTTAGCGCCCAGCTCTCGGGAATTAACGCACCGACGAACACACCAATAATTGTGCAGGTCATCCATACAATCCATAAGGTAACGGCCGTTCCGAAATAAAACCAGTGCTTGTGTTCCCGCTCCGGATGCTCGCCAAAATCCACAATCGACATGCCATAAGCCTGGTCGGTCAGCAAATAAGTTAACAAAAACTTCCAACGCAGCGGCAGCTTGCCCAAATGCGTACCCAGCGAGGCGCTGTACATCAAAAAGCGTAGATTGATAAAAAACGTCGAAGTCCAAATGATGAACAAAGGGGCGTTCAGGCCAATCAACTGAATACCGACCAACTGCGCCGCACCCGCAAACACAATCAGCGACATGCCAATTCCTTGCGCCGCTGTCATATCCACGCTCACCGCCGATACGCCAGCAATCAGCGCAAAAGGGATAACGCCCAGTTGAATAGGGAGAATGGCTTTCACGCCATCGGTAAAATCGGTATGTCTGGCTGTCATAGAAGCCTCAACTTCCCGGAGGTTATTTATAGTGGCAGCGTGCCGATATACCGCGCCCGTGGACGGATGAGTTGGTCTACATGGTATTGCTCTAGCGCATGGCCGATCCAACCAGCCATGCGACCCAGCGCGAACAGGGCTAACGCGGAACCAGAAGGCAAGTCTAACGTGTAGGTTAGCGCAGCCAGGCCAAAGTCGATGGTTGGCTTGAGGCCGATGCTGTGGAAAACGGCCGTTTCTAATGCCCGTGCCAATAACAATCCCTTACTTTCCGGATAAACCGTTTCTATCATCGCCAGGAGTGCTGCCCCGCGCGGATCACCTTCAGGATATAAGGTATGGCCGAAGCCTGGAATCTCCACGCCACGACGGAGACGGCTGGCTAACGTGCGGGCAACGTTCTCAGGCAATCCCGCTTCTTGAAACAACGCTTCCACCCGTTCTGTGTAACCGCCATGTTTATACCCTTGCAAGGCAGACAGTCCGGCATTGACAACAGCATACGGCGTCGAGCCAGCCGACGCCACACAGCGAGCGGTGAACGATGAGATATTCAACTCATGGTCTGCGCAAAGGATGAGGGCAGCGTTGAACAAGTCTGCCGCCGCGTCATCCCTGGCAGCCAGGGCTTGTTGCAGTTGTTGGGGGATGGGTTGGCTTGTGGTGACGGTTTTCTGGGCAAAAACGGCCGTTATCACTTGTAAGATGCGCGCGCCAGTTTGGGTAACGGCCGTTGCCGATAGATCATACGCTGCAAAATCAGGCGCAGCCGCCAGGGGCAGCACCGCCTGGAACGCCTCAAACGCAGGCAAATCCGGCAATGGGGGCAAGACAAATGGGTCAGTTTGTAAGACATTGGCATCAAAATCACCCGTCCAGATGAGTGAAACCACCTCGGCAAAGCTGCGTGTTTGCGCCAGGTGGATGACATCGTGGCCTCGGTAATAAAAACGGCCGTTTTCGATAAGCGTAATACCCGATTCCAACACCGGCGCACCAAAATGCAGCGCCGACTCCACCGCCTTGCTCGGATCACGGCGCATCTCTTTGCGCTGTTTGAGGGCTGTTACATCTTTGCGTAAATAACGCCTGGCACGAGTTTTGCCGTCTGCTGCTTCAGAACGCAGCAGCCCCCGGCTGACGTAGGCGTAAAGCGTCGGCACCTGGATACCCAGTTCCGCAGCGGCTTCTTTGGCAGAAAGATATTGTTTCATAGGAAAATCCAATCTCAGCGGTTTTCGGGCAGGTTCTTAGTTGAATTCTTGTAAAATGTCTCGCAAAACGGCCGTTTCCAAATTACCGCCCGACAACACACAAACCACCGTCAACCCGCTTAAATCAACCGAATTCGTCAGCAGCGGCGTAATCGCAATCGCACCAGACGCTTCCACAACCAGTTGATGACGGTGCAGCAGCCAGAAAATGGCCTGGCGCATGGCCGCTTCGCTGGACAAGACAATCGTGTCAATTTTGTCATACGCCAGAGCAAACGGCACAGCACCAAAACCGCCTGCCAGACCATCGGCCAAAGTTGGCTCATGGTCATATGGGTCGATGGCAATGCCTTGCTGCAAACTGAGCAGCGCCGCCGGACTGGCTTCCGGCTGCACCCCCACCACGCGACAGCGCGGGCTGAGCGCCTGCGCCACCGTGGCAATACCCGCAATCAAGCCACCACCACCAACGGGAACCAGCACCACATCTGCCTGCGGGCGCTGCTGGAAAATCTCCAGCGCCACCGTTGCCTGCCCCGCCACCACGTCCACATCGTCATAGGCTGAGATTTCAAGTGCGCCCGTTTCGGCCGCAAAATTGGCGGCGGCCTGATGCGCGTCCTCGTAAGTGTCGCCCACTTTGTGCAGGGTGACGGGATAGTGAGTCAACTTGTCGAGCTTGGCTTTGGGTGCCGTGCCAGGCACAAAAATGTCGGCGCGAAAGCCACCCAGTTTTTCCACAGCAAAGGCCACACCCAGCGCATGGTTCCCCGCCGACGCCGCCACAATGCCCAGTTCACGTTGGGCAGATGTGAGACGGCTTAATTTACTCAGTGCGCCACGAATTTTGAAGGAGCCGGTAGGCTGCCAATTTTCCAGTTTGAGCCAGACATCTGCGCCGGATAGCTGGCTCAAAGACGGGCTGCGAACCAGCGGTGTTTGCCGGATGTGGGGGTGGAGAACTTGCTGTGTTTGCAAGATTTTTGGTAATTGTAGCTGCATGGTTTGGGTCTCCGTTTTTAAGCACACAAAGGGCGGTTTACGAACCGCCCCACCGGAATTTGCGGATGATGCCGGCATTGTAACACACGTAATATTGATATACAAATCAATATTGACAACATTGATTTATCAATCTAGGATTGGATCATATCAAATCCTAAATACCCGACAAAATCTTCTTGAAAGTTAACAAATGATTTCGGATATAAACATGTCATGCTGAGTGAAACGAAGCATCCCTACTAGGCTGAACGGGATTCTTCGCTCCGCTCAGAATGACATTAGGGTATCCGGTTTTATTTGTTAATCCTCAACAAGATTTTCGCTTTTATCGGAGAACACAATGTTTACAAGCAGCAAGACAAATGCCCAAAAACGTGAACGAAATGGCCTGACATCCTATTTTTTGCTGGACAGGCGGAGCGTTGTGAAACCTAACCTGGCAGTGACATGGGTCACGGTAGCTGTTGGCAGCCGTCAGATTTCACATCACCACGAGCCGGAGCAGGTTTATGTGATTGTGCAGGGAAAAGGCGAAATGCAAGTTGGCGCAGAAACACAATTGCTGCAAGCGGGTGATTTGGTTTACATTCCCTCTAATTTTGAACATGGCATTGTCAACACAGGCAATGAGGAATTGACGTATATTTCAGCCGCCACGCCACCATTTGATTTAACGGAAGCGTATGATCGCGGTCAATTAAAAGCGGAAAGCTATTTATAGTGAAACCTAGCCAGCAGATGACGCAGATTTTTCTCTGCGCCTCTCTGTGGTAAATAAATTTTTTTTGGGAGTGAAAATGACATCAGAATATCGACCAGGTTTGGAAGGAGTGGTGGCTGCGGAGACGCGCATGAGCCATGTGGATGGGCAGATTGGCGAGTTGATTATCGGCGGCTATGCGCTGGAGGAAGTGGCGGCAAAGGCAACAGCGGAGGAGATGGCATTTTTGCTGTGGACTGACCGCTTGCCGGATGCAGCTGAGTTGGCGGCGTTTTCACAAAGTTTGGCTGAGAAACGGCCGTTACCCCCTGCCACCCTTACCCTGCTCAAAGCCGTCGCCCGGGAAAAAGCGCCGGTGATGGATGCGCTGCGCATTGGTGCGGGTACGTTGAGTTTGGGATTGGATGCTTTAGCGCCACGCGAGTTGGCTGAGGCGGTTGTGGCTCGTTTTCCCACGATTGTGGCTGCTTATTGGCGCTTTTTGAACGGCCAGGAGGCCATCGCCCCGGCTGCGGATTTAGGCCATGCGGCGAATTATTTGTATATGCTTACGGGAGAACGGCCGTCGGCGGCGCAGGTCCGTGGCATGGAAACGTATCTCAACACAGTGAGCGACCACAGTTTGAATGCCTCCACGTTTACGGCGCGGGTGATTGTGTCAACGGGTTCAGATTTGGTATCGGCGATTACGGGAGCGGTGGGCGCGTTGAAAGGGCCGCTGCACGGTGGTGCGCCTGGGCCGGCGCTGGATATGGTGTTTGAGATTGGTTCTGCTGAAAACGCTGAACCGTATTTGCGTGAGAAGCTGGCAAACGGCGACCGGCTGATGGGGTTTGGTCATCGCGTTTACAAGGTGCGTGATCCGCGGGCTGATGTGTTAGGACAGGCAGCGGAGAAGATGTTTGCGGTGGATGGCGATATGGCGTTGTATGAATTAGCGAAAGCTGTGGAGGAAACGGCCGTTTCCCTTCTCGCTGAGTACAAACCAGGACGCAATCTACAAACCAATGTCGAGTTCTACACGGCCCTGCTGCTGCACGGGCTGGGTCTCAGCACCGCCCTGTTCACGCCAACATTTGCCGTTGGCCGGGTGGCGGGCTGGCTGGGTCACTGCTTTGAACAAATGGAAAACGGCCGTTTGATCCGGCCATCCTCGGTTTATATTGGCGAGACTGGGCGGAAGTGGTAAGGAGTGGCGGGTGGCAAGTTGCAGGGTTGCAGGTTGCAGGGTAATTCAAGTAACGCGATACCCTGCCACCTTGCCACCCTGCCACCTTTTAAGGAGTTCACATGTTCCATAACATTCCCCAAAACATGTTAAAGCGGATGCGCTATTTAGAAGAAATTGATACGCGGGATCGGCAGGATGGCACGGCTCATTTAAAGCGGCTGCGGCAGATTCCAGCGGAGACGGGTCGGTTTTTGGCGCTGATGGCGGCTGGTGGGGAAAACGGCCGTTATCTGGAAATCGGCACCAGTGCAGGCTATTCAACCATGTGGCTCTCGTTAGCCGGAAAGCCGCTGACGACATACGAAGTGCTGCCAGAAAAAGTGGCTATCGCCCAAGAAACATTCGCCCAGGCTGGCATCGACCACCTCGTTACCCTCATCCACGGCGACGCCCGCGACCACCTGACCAACGACTATCAGACTTCCCCCGACATCGCCTTTTGCTTCCTGGACGCTGAAAAAGAGGTGTATGAAGCTTGTTACGATTTACTCGTGCCACGCCTGGTCAGCAGCGGCTTATTGATTGCCGACAACGCCACCAGTCACCAGGATGCATTACGCCCGTTTTTGGAACGGGTATTGGCGGATGAACGGGTGGATGCGCTGGTGGTGCCGATTGGCAAAGGGGAACTGGTTGTGCGCAAAATTTGATGGGGTGCAACTGCCACATCTACAGACCTGACAGGTTTACTCCTGTAATTTACTTCTCAAGCATATTTTCAGGGCAAATTACCTCGCTTGACCAAGACGTTAATAAACCTGTCAGGCCTTTTGTTCCGCTACTCAGTCCCGTAAACTTCTTTCAATTCAATAGCAGCTTCTGGTGAGATGAGCCGCACATAGGTTTCGATGTGGTCTAGATGGGCGTGAACGGCCGTTTCCTCAATCCCTGGTGGCGCATAAACGGTGAAAAGAACGGCCGTTGTCTCCCCGTTAATACTCGTCCGTTTGTCAGGCCCATAAATCACACTGGAAAGCACCCCGGCCGCATCCGCGATGAACATATCATTGGCCTTCAACTGAATCTCGTTCCCGCGAATACCAATGAACTTCTCCTCGCCTGTGGCCGCATCAATACCCACTGGCTGCTGCACCAAATCCAAATCATGCCCAGAAGTAAGCAGTTGGTCTTGCAGTTCCGCCATAAACATCGCCTCGACCAGCGCCGCCACTCGCGGAATTGACTTTCCCTGCCACAAAATCGACTCCAACTGTCCCTGCACATGGTATGACTTTTTGAAGCGCTTGTAATAGTCATGGTACGCCTGCAACACAGGTTCCGCTCGCAGCGCAGGCCGATCATACCCGGCAAATCGCTCCCGCAGTTCTGCTTCAATGTCAGTTTTGCGGGCATCCAGTTCTGGGTGATTGTCAGGATTCACCACCTGCCGCATCGCCAACACCCCCACAAAGGCACCAGGATACGTTTGCTTCCAATCCTCAGAAATTTTAAACATGCGTCGCTCCAGAAGAATCCATCTGTTCCAAAACCCCGCGTGCCTGTCCAAAATGCAGTTCATCATGGTAAACCAGCACTTTAAGCACATCGCCCAGGTTGAATTTGACACCTGTGGCGATGGGAATCGGCGTATGGCGTAAATCAACATCGGCGCATTGGTCGAGGGTTTGCAGCAGTTCTGTTTGTTTGTTGAGGTAGGTTTCTAGCACTTGGCGGGAAACGGCCGTTTCGGCAAGCTCAAGACGAGCCGTTTCCGGCACCATCTCTCCTTGTGCAGCAAAACTATACTTGGGATTGAACGCAAAGTGCATATAAATCCGCCCCCAAAACGACGGCTTATACATATCCTCGTCTGGTTTCGCTTTGACTGGATTTTGTAAGGCCGCCTCAATCTTCGGTCGATAATAGGCGTGCGTCAGATTCAGGTGGTCGAAGCATTGTAAAATGCTCCACTCTTTCGGGTCTGGCTGCCAGTTTAGTTGTTCGTCGGATAGGGACTGGAAAACGGCTTGGCCTGAGCTTGTCGAAACGGCCGTTACCCCCGCCACATGTTCCTCAATCCGA
>JACSSI010000199.1 GCA_014879345.1 Anaerolineae bacterium
CCCCAACTGCCCCGTGCGCAAACAAATCATTCCCACCGCCCGTGAAATGGTTCCCTTCGAGTCAATGATGGAAGATTCACTGGCTGAAGACAAACATTCACCCGTGCCTGGACTGGTACACCGCTACCCCGACCGCGTGCTCATGCTCGTCACCACCCAATGTGCCAGCTACTGTCGCTACTGCACGCGCAGCCGCATCGTCGGCGACCCCACCCAAACCTTCAGCCGCCAGGATTTTGACGCGCAAATTGAATACATTGAAAACACCCCGCAAATACGCGATGTACTCCTCTCTGGCGGCGACCCGATGGTACTCGCGCCCAAACTGTTGGACATGATTTTGAGCCGTCTCCGCGCTATCCCACATGTGGAAATCATTCGCATTGGCTCGCGGGTTCCCGTCTTCCTGCCCATGCGCATCACCCCGGAATTTTGCGAAATGGTGGAAAAGTATCATCCCCTTTGGCTCAATATCCACGTCAACCACCCTAAAGAAATCACCCCCGAACTGGCTGCCGCCTGCGACCGCCTGACACGGGCTGGTGTGCCGTTGGGCAATCAGAGCGTACTGCTGGCTGGCGTCAACGATTCCGTCCACATTCAGCGCAAACTGGTTCACGATTTGGTCAAGATTCGGGTGCGCCCCTATTACCTTTACCAATGTGATTTGGTAGAAGGTTCCGGCCATCTGCGCACCACCGTCTCCAAAGGGATTGAAATTATGGAAGGCTTGCGTGGGCACACGTCTGGTTATGCGGTGCCGACGTATGTGGTCGATGCGCCCGGCGGTGGCGGCAAGATTCCCGTTATGCCTAACTACGTCATGTCACAAGGGCCAGGGCGGGTTGTGCTGCGTAACTTTGAAGGCTTCATCACCACCTACCGGGAACCGCTGGACTATGATCCTGATGCCATCAAACCGCAAGAAGCGCTTATTGCTCCACGTCCCGAGCCAGGGCAGGAAGGTATAACTGGTTTGCTGGAAGGAGAACGGATGTTTATCGAGCCAGAGGGTTTTGATATTGTCCGCGCTCGTGGTGGTGCGGAACACCGTCTGCGCAGCGGCTTGACGGCAAATAAATGGCAGCCGCTGGGCATTGGCTCGATTGAGCAAAAATCGAATCCTCAATTGCCGGATGCTACCGATGAGGAACAGGGTGAATAGGGATTAGGGGAGAGGAAACAGCTTGTTTATGGGACTACTGGTTTACTAAAGAGGGATTGGGCCAGGTTGTCGGCTGGGGTTGTTAGCTGTGCCAGTGCTGTCTGGATGGCGGGAAGTGCTTTGCGTGTGGCGGCTGCGCCTTGTTGGATGAATTCTTGGGCTTTGGAGAAGCGATGATAAGCATGACCGGCAATTTCAGGCACGATGAGGCAGTCGGCTTCTTCGATGCGGCCGCCGGAATGACGCACCATCGTTTCGATGGATTGCAGACCGATGCCCAGTGCGCCCATTCGCCGGTAAGCTGATGGCACGAAGATGTCTACGCCAATAACGTAGTCAGCACCCATGTCGCGGGCGATGTCTACAGGCATATTGTCGAGAATACCGCCATCTGAAAGTAAACGGCCGTTTACTTCTACAGGTGTCACGAGTCCCGGCACAGAACAACTGGCACGAACGGCCGTTGCCACTGAACCCTCTCGCAATACTACCTTCTGCCCCACTTCCAGGTCAGCCGTCACCGCCGCAAACGGCAGCGCCAAATCCCGAATATCCACATCACCGATGGTATGCTTAATCCACGTTTCCAAATACGCAAAGCTGATGAGGCCATGACGGGATAATGTGGGGCGCGAGAGGTCTTTCCAGCTTGTGGTCAGCGCCATGGCAGTTAGCTGCTCAGTAGGCATTCCGGCACAATAAGCCGCGCCTACCAACGCGCCAACGCTCGTTCCGGCCACAAAATCTATGGGAATGCCTGCCTCAACCAGCACAGACAGCACCCCCACATGCACCGTTCCCCGTGCCCCGCCACCACTTAAAGCCAAGCCAATTTTAGGTCTCATACTTCCTTCGGAGATAGAGATAGAGTGTAGAGATAGAAGGATTCTCTATCTCTACACTCTATCTCTATCTAAAAATCTACAGAACGGCCGTTAAACGCATATAGCAACAGCCTTTCAATTTCACTTGTTTCAGGGATGCGCGGTGACATGAGGGTATTGGCATCGAAATCGACGTGTTCTATCATCATGGGCATTGCTTCCTCAAAATCGGCTGGGGCAATGCCAGCAGCTTGCAGCGATTTGGGCTGGCCGATTTCGTCGAGCAGTTTGTAAATGGCATCTACCAGATTGGCGGAGCCTTCTGCTTCGTCTTGGGCAGGCAGATGCAGCAGTTGGGCAATGTCACGATACCGACCCTGCCCTGTTTGTGTGATGAATTGCATGGTAACGGGGAGGAAAACGGCCGTTATCCGGCCATGTGGAAGCTGCTTAAAAATACCACCCACACTGTGTCCCAACGCATGAGCCAACGCCACCTGACTGTTCCCCAACACCATCCCGGCAATACTGGCCGCATTCGCCATCTTCTCCCGCGCTTCCATATCTCCTGCGCCGTTGGCTACCGCTCGTGGCAAATAATCAAACACCATGCGAATCGCCTGCAAACAAAGACCATCCGTAAAATCATTAGCCCACGTACAGGTATACGCTTCAATGGCATGAGTCAGCACATCAATACCCGTATCAGCCGTAATTTGCCGGGGTAACTGAGCCGTAAAAGCCGGGTCTACAATCGCCAAATCAGGCGTCACCTCCCGCGATCCCAGCGTCAGCTTCCGTTTCTCCTCCGTATCCGTCAGCACAATACCGTAATTAGCCTCAGAGCCAGTACCGGCCGTTGTCGGAATACAAATCAAACGAGCCTTTTGACGCAGATTCAACTCATCAAACGGGTTAATCTCCTCCGGCGCCACATCCGGCCGTTCATACAAAATCCACATCGCCTTGGCCGCATCCATACTAGAACCACCACCCAAGCCAATCACCCAATCTGGCGCAAACGCCGTCATCGCCGCCGCCCCTCGTTTGACTGTTTGGATGGATGGGTCTGGCTCCACCTCAGCAAAAACCTGGCTGTCAATATCGGCGGCAGTCAACTGCGCTTGCACCGCTGCCACAAAGCCCAACCCCACGATATTTTCATCAGTAACAATAAAAGCGCGTTTTCCTTGCAAAGAAGCAAGCTGTGTCAGCGCATCTTCACCAAAACAGAACTCAGGGCATCTAAAAAACCACATAACTATTCAGGCCATTCCGTATCAATAGCAGCCGTACAGTTAACCAGTTCAATTGCAGCTTTGGGCGCCTTCATAATTTTCATCATATTACCCTTAAGCTTAAGTTGACGGGTCATCATGCCTTTGATGGGGTCTAGCTCCTTCCCCACCACCTTCTGCCACACATCAACCGGCGCAGACATCACAAAAGCTGGTTCTTTATCGCCGGGGTCTTTCACTTCAAACGCATCTCGGCATTCACCGTGCCAGAGATCCATATACATGTATACATCTTCTGGAACAGCGCCGCCCTTGCTCACCACAAAATAAAAATCACCTTCCCAGGTTTTAGCTGCTTCACGATACGCATCGCTGTCATTTAACTCAGCCTGCAACGCTTTGATCCACTCTTCAGTTGCGAATTTGATTGCCATGATCTTTCCCTCCAAGAAGCTGGTTCCCTGAAAAACTTGGCACAAACCTGACAGGTTTCATAAACTCGTTTACACTGCAAACAACCCAACCATTCACCTTCTGTTTTCCATCAAGTTGCCTGATTAAACCTGTCAGGTTCTAAGGAGTATATTAACTCCATCTAAGGTTTTCAGTGGACTTAAAAATGAATAGGTCTCGAATGTGGTAAAGATAGCACACGCATTTCCTTTTGTCACCTATTCCTCGGTTCTGTGTTGTATATTAAAGTCATCAGCAACAAGCCAATATCACGCTATAATGGAACAAAACAATCATTGCTGAAAGACAAATTTTTACCGGCGGGAGCATGTATGAGCAACCCAATAAATTTCACACACAACAATAAACAATTGGTACGGCCGCGTGCCAAAACAGCTCTGGTTTTGGCTGGCGGCGGTCTGACGGGCATCGTCTATGAACTCGGGGCTTTGCGGGCGATGAATGATTTGCTGGTGCATCATACGGTCAATGATTTTGACTTGTACGTCGGCACGAGTGCCGGTTCGCTGGTAGCGGCAGGCCTGGCAAATGGCATTCAGCCAGAAACGATGATGCAGGCGATAGACAGTTCTGCCATGCGCCGCGATATTATGCGCTTTAATACGGGTGAGATTGTGCAGCGCAGTCTGGGGTTGCCCAAGAAAACAGTACAGGCATGGCTCCATTATTTACGCAATCACAAAGATATGACGATGTTTGATATGTTGTGGTTTATGCTGGAAGGGCTGCCCTCTGCCTTTTATGACAGCAATGCCGTCGATAAATATCTTGAAAAAATGATTAACCAGTTGGGCGGTGAAAATGATTTCGAGAAGATAGCGAAGGAACTGTTTATTATCGCCACCAATTTGGACACAGGAGAACGCGCTGTTTTCAGCAAATATGATGAGCCGAAAATAACGGTGTCACAGGCGGTTGCTGCCTCTTCTGCCGTGCCTATGATGTATAAGCCGGTGCGTATTGGCGATGCCGAGTATGTGGATGGCGGCTTGCGCGGCAATGCCAGCATTGACCTGGCTATTGAACATGGAGCAAAGTTGATTGTTTGTGTAAATCCTTTGGTTCCGTTTAACGCCAGTCAAGGCGAGATTCCATTTTTAGGGCCGGAAGGGAAAGGTGATAAACGTCAGTTTTTAAGCGAAAAAGGGATGCAGGCTATTGCCAACCAGGTGTTCCGCACTGTTTCCCATTCTGCGCTCCATTATCACATCAAGCAGTTGAAGCGCACGCATCCAGAGGTGGATATTATTCTGATTGAACCGCGCCCCGATGATTATCAGATGCATTTTTATAATATTATGCGCTTCTCAGCTCGGCTCATTATTGCACGGCATGGGTACGAGTCGGCAACATTGGGGCTGGCAGCAGACTATCCGCAATACAAGGATGTGTTGGCACGACATGGCATCCCGTTGAGCCGTCAGTTTGTTATTGAGGAGCTGACGACGATTCAAGAATCTGGCTATGATTTGGAGGTGGTGCGGGATTTGTTGGAGAAACGGCCGTTATCCCAGCCAAAAACGCCACCCTCCCCTCTCCATCAACTGACGGCAGCGCTCGATGAATTGGAAAAAATATTATAAAACGCCGTACTGGCGAGCCACATCTGGATAAATCTTCTGCGCCTGATGAAACAAATCCGCCAGGGGTGTCACCTTCCACACCGGGCCGTTGGGCTTTAACTGCTTGCTCCCTACCGCTTTACTCAACCGCAGCTCCCCCAGCAAAATGTAATGCAAGGCATCACATGTGACCTCCACGTCCAGGTCTGGTTTAATGCCATTGGCACTGTATGAGATGGATAACGGCCGTTTCTTGCCATCAAACATCATCACCGCCGCCGGATCACTACAGCGAAGCTGCACACACACCTTCGCCTTCAATAAACCATCCGCCGCTTGTGGGTCTTCCGCCGCCATGCGCGTAAACAATGCCTGCATAACTGTAATAAACAACGCTTCATCAGCAAAAATAGTCATATAGGTTATGCCTCACCCTCCGCTTCATTACCTTCACCAATCAGGCGCTGCTTCATCTGCTCTGCCTGAAATTGCAGCGAATAGTTCAGCATATACCACACACCCTTCCAGGTATCCGGGTCTAGCAGATCTTCCTTAGTAGCTCCTTCAAAATTCGCCAGCAGTTCTTTAGCTACTTCCGGAGTAAACCTGTCAACATTGCCCTTCACAAAGCGTATCATCGTACCAGGCTGCAACGATTCAGGTAAGGTATCATTCATCTTATCCCGTGCCTGCCCTGCCTGGAATTTAGCCGAATAGCTCAACATATATGCCATGCCTTTCCAGGTATCCAGGTCCATCGCATCTTCGACTGTCATCCCCTCAAAACTTTCTAGCATACCCAACTGCACGTCAGGCGCCAGACGACCTGCCATATCGCGTATTAACGTGAGCATCCGCACCGGATAATCAGAAATCGAAGAATCGCGTGGCTTTTCCCCTCTCCCTAATGTCGTTTTTAAATCAGCGACCAGTCCGTCCAGTTCATCCACCAATCCCTCCAGCCGATCTACAGAGCCTGAACTCTTAACGGCCGTTTCCGCCAACTCCTCATGAACATGGCAATAAGCCAACCCCGGCTTCGCATAATTTTTACATTGACTTCCAGATTTTGTAGCTGCTGCACAACGAACAAGCACCTCTTCACCACTCATAACAAAATACCTCCATGACAATCATAAACCAACAACTTTATTAAAGTTAAGAAACAACGTCGTTATTATACATACGATCCCCGCATTTCCGAACCATCACCGCAACCAACATGAATACAATCTGATTGGGTATTGACACTCATGACGCACTGTGTTATATTTTCCTCATGATGCACTGCGTCATAAACAGAATTACCATACCTATCCGTGCACAGCGCATCGGAGATAACTAGAAACCTTGGAGGTTCAAAATGGCAAAACAAGCAACAGTTGAAGTAGAAGTTCAAGAGACAACTAACAGCGTACAATCCGCTGTCGTAGATAATGTTCACAAAGTATTCCTCATCGGTCTGGGCGCAGCCGCTATGGCGCAAGATGAACTCGTCAGCCTCATCGACAAATTCGTAGAACAAGGTCAGGAGACCGAGCAAAAAGTCCGCGAATCTTTAAGCGAAATGAGCGAAAATCGCAAGAAACAAGCTGAAGAAGCAAAACAAAAAGCGGGCGATGTCAACAAAAAAGCGGAAGAAGAAATGAAAAACCGCATGGAAAGCGCACTCAATCGTTTCAACATTCCCAGCCGCACAGAAATCAAAGCGCTCGATGAAAAAATCAGCACCCTTTCTGAAAAAATTGACGAACTCAACAAAGAAACTGCCAAATAACAATATCTTCTAGACCTGTCTGGTCTGAGATATTCAAAAGAGGTAACACAATGGCCGAAATAGAAATTATTGAAGAAGAAGTCAACGATGAACCGAATGCTTTATTAGAAACTGTCCGCCGTGTCTTAATGGCAGGCGTCGGCGTCGTCGTTTTGGCACAAGAAGAAGTTGAAGAGTTTGTCAACAAGCTCATTGAACGCGGTGAAATCGCCGAAAAAGATGGTCGCAAACTCATCAGTGAAGTCGTTGAAAACCGCAAAAAGCAGGCGCAAGATACCAAACAAGCAACCCAGGAAGAATTTGATAAACGCCTGGAAAGCATTTTAGATCGGTTGAATGTACCTACTCGTAGTGATATCGATACGCTCAACACCAAAGTGACTGAGTTAACCGCCAAGGTTGAAGAACTCAAGAAAAATATGGCGTAGGGTTTCAGCTTCGCTAACAAAAACACAACCTAACCAGACATTCCCTGGCTATTGGGAATGAATGTGTGGTAACACCTATACATCACTCTGGGGACAAGAGCTAAGAGGGAGAGAACGGCCGTTTTCTCCCTCTGTTTATTTTTGCATCCAAGCCGGTTCCGCTTATAATCTCATGATACAGTGCGTCATAATCATGGTTTCATTAAGGAGCTGGCTCAATGCCACTAATCAAACGTTATCCCAATCGTAAACTCTACGACACCGAAGCCAAAAAATATATCACCCTGGATGGCATTGCCGAACTCATCCGCAAAGGCGAAGAAGTCCAGGTTGTAGACCATACCACCGATGAAGATTTAACGGCCGTTACCCTCAC
>JACSSI010000200.1 GCA_014879345.1 Anaerolineae bacterium
GCAAATTCATCAGGGTGATAATACTTTTCTACGGGCAAATGCTGGTCGGCACGCGGCTGCAAATATTGGCCGACGGTTAAAATATCGACGCCCCGGTCGGTACAATCCTTCATGACGGCAAGCAGTTCATCCCAGGTTTCACCCAGGCCAACCATGATGCCGCTCTTGGTCAGTACTTCTGGATCCATTTTCTTGGCGTTTGCCAGCGTCGTCATCGCCCATTCATATTTGTCTTGGGGCTGCACTTTTTTGAAAAGCCGAGGCACGGTTTCCACGTTGTGGCCTAGAATTTCTGGCCGCGCATCCATCACAATTTTGAGCGCGTCGGCGTCCCCTTTGAAATCGGGGATGAGCAGTTCAATGGAGCAGCCGGGTTGCAGTTGACGAATGCGTTTGATGACGGCAGCGAAAATGGGCGCACCGCCATCTTTCCGTTCATCGCGGTTGACAGAGGTGATGACGACGTGGCGCAAATTCATGGACTGAACGGCCGTTGCCACTCTTTCCGGTTCTGCCCAATCTAAAGCGCCAGGCCGACCCGTCTTAATGTCACAAAAAGCGCAACTGCGGGTGCAAATATCACCCAGCATCAGAAACGTGGCCGTGCCAGCGCCCCAACATTCACCCATGTTGGGACATTGCGCTTCTTCGCAAACGGTATGCAGCGATTTGCTGCGCATCAGGGCATTGAGCCGTTCATAGTTTTCACCGCTCGGAATTTTCGCCCGAATCCAGTCGGGATGCCGCCGACCCGGTTTAACAGGCGTTGTTTCGTTAATTTCGATTGAATCTAGCTTTATTTCAGACATGGTTTAGTCCTTAGTCTTGTAGTCGGTTAGTCAAGTAGTCGGTTTACTGACCCCCAGCCCTTCCCTGCAAGGGAGAGGGAGCCAGGCCGATCCCCTCTCCCTTTGGGGGAGGGTTAGGGTGGGAGCTTTACTGAAATTTCAAACACAGTTGCAAAGGCTTCAGTTAGAGGTTGCAAAAGGTCTATGGTGGTTAACGGCCGTTCCACAATCTCCGCCATACTCACCACACCATGTTCACTGATGCCACACGGCACAATATTGGCAAAATGGCTCATATCAGGGCTGACATTGAGGGCAAAACCATGACTGCTGATGCCCTTCACATTCACACGTACCCCAATCGCCGCAATTTTGCGTGGCCCATCGGGACGGTCAACCCACACACCCGTGTAGCCATCATAACGCCAGCCCACAATAGCAAATGCTGCCAACGTCTGAATAATAACCTCTTCCAAATTGCGTAAATAACGGTGTAAATCCGGCTTTTCAAAGCCTTGCACGTTGAAAAGCCGTTTAAGGTTCATAATGGGATAACCCACCAGTTGCCTTGGGCCATGATAGGTAATATCACCCCCACGATCCACCCAATGCACCGTAAATCCTTGCATTTCCCATTCTGCCTCGCTCAGAAGCAAATGGTCAAGTTTGCCACTGCGACCCAGAGTATACGTTGGCGGATGCTCCAGCAGCAGCAATTCATCAATCAAGTCGGGGTCTTCCATCCGCGCCGTGACCATCTCTTTTTGCAAATCCCAGGCGGTAGTATACGCGATTTGTCCGAGCCATTTTGCATCCATTTTCATAAGGGTTAAGGCTATCCTCGCTTCACTTAAAAGTCAACCGGTGGCAAACGGCCGTTAGCAAAAATTCATATGCCAATTGCTAGACTTTTTCACAACACTGCATATACTTTTGCCAAATTCACATGATTAACAAACCCATCTTCCACCAATCCCAACCAGAAGATGGGTTTCTTGATTTTAAGGAGAAAGTCAACAAATTATGCACGTAGCTTTATTAGCAAACCTACAAAAAAACGCCCCCGTCCTCCCCGGAATGTCGCCCGATATGTGGGACGATCTCGATTCCGAAGTCACCATCCAAGCCATCAGCAAAGCAATCGAAAGTGCAGGTCATCAAGTTACCTTTTTAGAAGGTGACAAAACCCTGTTCGACAACCTGCGCCGACTGAAACCCGACATCTGCTTCAACATTTGCGAAGGTCATTTCGGCGATGCCCGGGAAGCACAAGTGCCTGCCATCCTGGAAATGCTGCGCATCCCCTACACCGGTTCCCAGGTATTAACCCTGGCACTCACCCTCGACAAACCGATGACAAAACGCATCCTCACCTATCATGGATTGCCCACCCCGCCTTTTCAGGTCTTTGAACGGGTGAATGAACCACTAAACGACGACCTCGCTTTCCCGCTCTTCGTCAAACCAAGCCGCGAAGGCACCGGCATGGGCATCAGCGCTGAGAATATCGTCCGCGATGAAGAAGCCTTACGCACCCAACTGCGCCTTCTCTTTGAACGGTACGATCAGCCCGTCCTGGCGGAAACATTTATCGACGGCCGTGAAATCACAGTCGGTGTCATCGGCAATCTGACCAGCCCCGTGGCCTGGCGCGTGCCAGAAGATGAAGACGCGCCTCGTGTTTCCAGAGGGCTGCACTGCTTCCCACCACTTGAAGTTGATTTGAGTCGCTACTCGGAAGAAGAGGGCGGCGTTTACACCAGCCGCATCAAAACAGAACTGGTTCACGAGTTCCACTACCTGTGTCCCTCGCCTTTGACAGAAGAACAAATTGAAGAATTGAACTGGCTTACCGCTGCCACCTTCCGCGTCACCGGCTGCCAGGATGTGGCCCGCGTCGATTTCCGTCTGGATGCCAGCGACAATAACAAGCCCTATATCCTGGAAATCAACCCGCTGCCCGGCCTCAATGAAGAGTATTCCGACCTGTGCATCGAAGCCAAAGCAGATGGCTGGACTTACGCCGAACTGGTTAACGGCATTCTCAACGAAGCCATCGCCCGCTACGAATTGTAAATCCCTCTCCCCAACCCTCTCCAAAAGGAGAGGGCGCTGGTTTCCCCTCCCCTTGGGAGGGGATTAAGGAGAGGGGTCTTTACCACGTCAATGGCAGCCACTTCAACCCTCTAAACAACACCCCCGACCGCCATTCCAATTCTGACTCAGCCACCGCCAGCCGCAAATCAGGAAAACGGCCGAACAAGGTCTGCAACGCAATTTTCCCTTCTACCCGTGCTAACGGCGCACCCAAACAGTAATGAATGCCATGCCCAAAGGCCAGATGCTTGTTGTTTTCACGGGTCACATCCAGTTCATCTGCATGATGAAACTGGCTGCCATCACGATTGGCGGAAGCCAGCACCACGCGCACCACGTCGCCCCGTTTCATGGCGTGGCCTTTGTAGACCACATCCCGCCGCACCCAACGTGTGGTTGAGGTTTCCACTGGGCCATCGTAACGCAGGAGTTCGTTAACGGCCGTTTCCACCCCCGCACCTCGCTTCAGCAATGCCAACTGCTCAGGATGCTTCAGCAAAGTCAGCACCCCATTGCCAATCAGATTCACCGTCGTTTCATGCCCCGTCACCAACAGCAGCGCCACCATACTGGACAATTCCGGCACAGACAGACGCTCCCCCGCCTCCTCCGCTTGAACTAACGCCGTCGTCAGATCATCCTGCGGCTCACGCTGCCGCTGCCCAAACAAATCCTGCAAATAATCAACAAACGCCCGCACCTTCCGCCGCCGCGCTTTATAGCTGAGGCCATGCCGTCCCGGCGCAATAATCGCCTGCGACCAATCCTGCACCTCATCCCGATTCGCCTCAGGAATCCCCAGCATGTCGGTGATGATGATCGTCGGCAGCGGCAAGGCAAAATCCGCAATCAAATCCATCTTCCCCTGACTGGCAACCGCGTCCAACAAGCCATCGGCGATGGTTTGAATGCGCGGCGTCATCTGCTCGATGCGACGCGGCGTAAACGCCTGATTGACCAGCCCCCGCAAGCGCGTATGGTCTGGCGGATCAGAAAAAAGCATGTTTTCATTGATAAGGCGGTGCATAAACGGGGGTGTCTGATGCGGGTCAATTTCTTCCGGCAGCAGCGTATTCTGCTTGTTTTTGACAAAGGTGTCGTTGTCTTTCAACACATCCACCACGTCATCATAGCGGCTGATATACCAAATGGTGGAACCATCGGGCGCAATGTGGGGGTAGATGGGATTGTTCTGACGCAATTGGGCGAAAGTAGGGAAAGGGTCAGCCTTAAATTGGCGGCTGAATAGATCATACTGGTTAGCGTTGGTGTCGTTGGTTTCGTCTGGTTGCATGGCGCAATTTTAACACGCTTGCCCTCCAAGACCTCCGAGGTTTTATTAGCGTTTAAAAAATAAAACGGGTAATCATTCCTGCGAAGTTAGGCACGCCCACGTGCCGGGTTTTGCAAGACCCGTTCGCACGTGGACGTGCGATCTCTGCCATTACCCGATTAAATTTTAAATCACAAAAAAACCTCGGAGGTCTAATGCACCAGACTCACTCGCCAAACTCAAAGCCAAGCTGTCTCTGCTCAATTTCTTTCAGGCCGCTCGCCCCCACCCCAATCAAACGTACAGTCTGCCCAGGCTCCCAATTCTCCGCCCACAAACTCTCAGCCAGGCGATAAATCGAATCCGCATCATCAATGCCCACCGTCACCGATTTCTGCCGCGTAAACGTCGTAAAATCTGACCAGCGTAGCTTGATTTTGATGGTCGTTGCTATCAAATTCCGCTTTTGCAAAGAACGTGATACGCTGTCTGCCTGTTCACGAATCTGCTCTTTCAATATTTCAGGATCGGCCACATCCTGGTTAAACGTCCATTCCTGGCTAATTGATTTAGGCAAACCTCGATCTACATGCACCTCACGGCTGTCAATTCCTCTGGCGCGGCGCTGCAAACCCTCTGCCTGATTGCCAAATTGAGTGAACAGCACCCCCCTGTCGGCTACAGCCAGTTGACCACAAGTTTCAATGCCCAGCGCCGCCAACTTTTCCGCCGTGCGCGGGCCAATGCCCCAAATCGCGCGTGTTGATAAGGGCGATAAAAAGACAGCTTCAAAACCAGGCAGCACAATGGTGCGTCCTTGCGGCTTTTCGTGGTCAGAGGCGACTTTGGCGACTAGTTTACTGGTAGCAAGACCAACTGAGGCGGGGAGATTGGTTTGGGTGAAAACGGCCGTTCCCATTTCATCAACCAACGATAGCGGATCAGTCACCTCACTCACATCCACATACGCCTCATCCACACTAATCTGCTCGACTGGCCCATACTGGCTCAAAATCGCCATCACCTGCCGCGAGCATTCATGAATACGAGACCAATCGGGTGCTACAATTTTAAGCGCGGGGCAAAGACGAACGGCCGTTGCCGTCGGCATAGCAGAACGAATCCCCAACTTACGCGCCTCATAACTCGCCGAAGACACCACCCCCCGTGAATTCGGCTTGCCCCCCACCACTAACGGCACACCAGCATCCTCAGCATGATCCAGCAAATACACATTCACATAAAACGCATCCATATCCAGATGCAAAATCGCCCTGGGCCACTCATACGCCTGCGAAACATCACCAAAAATAGACATATAAACTTAAATTTACCAACGAAGCCAGAGCTTGTCGAAGGCTGGCACATGACAAACTTCAACAAACTCAGCCCTCACCTAAAAGAAAAATGCGACCTACTGCAAAAGTACGTCGCACCTAAAAATCGTCAATCCACAATCACCAATCGTCAATCCGAAAGCGCCATCTGCACATCAGTCCGATCCACCACGCGCCCCACATCCTTGGCAAAACCAACCACATCAATGCGCAACAAAATCAAAATCGCGCCCACCAAACCGAGCGCCTCCAATCCAAAAATAACGGCATACGTCGTTCCTGGTGGCAAACCCATACCCAGCAGCAAAATATCACGAGTCACACCACCCAAAAATGTGCCCACACCCTTAGACACCAAAATCGCAATCGACCACAAACCCAAATACGCGCCAGCCTCCGCATCAGAAGCCATCACCGCCATCAAACTCAAACCGCCAAACGTATAAACGCCAAAACCGCCACCAAAAATCAGCAGCGATAGCTCAATCAAATGCACCTGCCCCAGCAAAGCAGCCAATCCCAAAAGAAACAAGCCAAGCGCCATCGACCCCAGACCCCAATTGGCAATCGTAGCCTGGCGTTCCGGCGGCCGTTTTCGCCACAAATACGTGCTAAGCAACAACGTAACTACCGTTGCCGCCTGCCAATAACTGTTAAATCGCGTCGTGCGGCTGACCGGCAAATCAAACGTCTCCGCCCCAAACGGTTCCAAAATCGCATCTTGCGCCCAGGCAGACATCGTTGCCAACGCCAGGAAAAAGAAAAACAGTCGAGTACGTGGATCAGCCCAAATTTTCTTCAAAATATCCACAAACTGTGGCTGCGATTCCTTTTCCGTTTTTGATTCAACAGGTTGATCTCGCTTCTTGACGCGCTTCTCCGTGCCAACAATGGCAAAAAACCAAAAGAAGCCGCCAATCACCATCGTGGCAATCACCATCTCCCAGAAAACCTGCGGCGAATAGACTTCCATCCACAGGCTAAAACCAATACCCACAATAGCAAAGAAGATGATAAGCATCGTCTCGGCCGCACTAATCGCCAAACCCTGCTTCTCCGGTGGCGCAGAATCACGCACCAACGCCAAAAACGGGCTGCCCGAAATCAACGTGCCAATGCCATACATCAGCGATGACGCCAATGCCATCAGCCAGCCTACCGTATCCGTCGTAGCACCATCCAGCCGCATTAAGCTGAAGCCCAACAACGGCAGCGACAGTACCATCAACCCCCTGCCCAGCCAAATGTAAGAAGTCCGCCGATAGCCAAACAGCCATCTCGTATCAGACCGATACCCTGCCCACAAACTCAATGGCGAAAGCAAATAACGCAAGGCAATCAGCAGCCCCACAGGCGTGGCTGGAATGCCAAAATTGGAAATCATGACGCGATTCCAAATGCTCGTTACCAAAATATCACCCATGGCAGAGCCAATCTGGAAACTGCTTAAGCGCAATAAGCGCCAGTTGTTGAACGGTTTGATTACTTGCGTATGTTGAGAGATTGATGTCATTTAGTCACAGCCTGTTTTGGTTAGCAGGATTGTACAGGTATCAACCCTGAGATCAAAAAAGCCTCCCGGAACAAACCTCCAGAAGGCAGCTTCTTAATGTCTATACCTTTCTCGCAACCCTGCCGGAAGTTCTTGTATTAAGCGACAACTAGCTCAGTAACGACAACAGGGAGTTTAATAGTAAACGTGGTGCCTTCACCTACCCGACTTGATGCTTGAATGCTGCCACCCAAACCATCAATGTAATCCTTAGTCCAGAACAACCCAAAACCCATACCACCACCAAGTTTTTTTGTAGACCAGCCCAGTTCAAAAATATTGCCCAAATTTTCGTGAGAAATACCTGGTCCATTATCGCGGATAACGATTTCTGCCTCGGATTCAAAAATCAATTTTGTGGTTATCCACATTTTGGCATCTCTTTCAGAAGATGCCATGGCTTCTTCCGCATTTTTGATGATGATGCGGAACGCTTCAGAAAGCATGTCTTTAACTGTCTCCGCAGGCGGCAAGGATTTTGCAAAGTTTAAGTGAAGCTTAACGTTTGTTTCTGTGGTGATTTTAGCCGTGGTGCGCAAAATCGAGGTGCGTGGATACACTTCTAATAAAGCACGCGCCATGCAATCATGAATATCAACTGGCTCGTCACCTTTTGTTTGCCACGGCTCATTCAGGTTATCAAGAATGACAATGATTTTTTCTAACTGGTTGGCGACTGTGGGCAATTCTCGCAATATAAATTGCTGCCGTTCTGGGGAAAGCTCTGGCAGCATTTGCAATAATTGTACGTAGCCGTTGACGTTACCCACATAGTTGCGCAAGGAATGAGCTGA
>JACSSI010000201.1 GCA_014879345.1 Anaerolineae bacterium
GACCTGTACTGAGCTTGCCGAAGTAATGACATGTTTAGTGTAAATTTTGCGAGTCTCATCTCAAGGTAGCAACTTGGGTACTCTAGTTAATAAAAAAAAGCGCCCCACTTGCATTTACCAAGTGGGGCGCTTTTTTGTTTCGGAGAAGGTGTGGGTTTAGTTGACCAAAACCTCTTGAATATTTCTGACCAGGTCTCCATATGAGACGGGCTTAGTCAAAAAGCGATTGGCGCCAGCATCTAATCCGGCCTGGATGGTGACGCTATCTGTTTTGGCGCTCAGGAAGATGATGGGCAAGTCAGTTAAATTGTTATTTTTGCGAATGGATTTGGTGGCTGTTATGCCATCACAGCGGGGCATCATCAAATCCATCAAGATGATGTCTGGCCGGTTTTGCTGAAGCATTTCCAAAGCCTCTATGCCGTCTTCCGCTTCTATTACCTGGTGACCATATTGGGCAAGCATGATACTCAACATGTTACGAGTTAAAAATTCATCATCTACAATTAATACCGATACACTCATGGTGAGGCTCCTTTGTAAGCTGTATTCAACTCATTATAGGATCGACGTTTGCGATCGGTAATAGGAATGATGTCCTTTGCTATTTTGTCACAAAAAATAGGTGATCTTTGTCATTTGAAAGATGGGTTGGCTTGCGTTAATATCCCGGCACGCTTAATAGTTCAGAGGTTGAGGCAACATTTCCTCCCCCCAAAAACTGGCACGAAAGAAACGCGACTGGAACAACACACTGTTAGGCTCAGGGTATGTGTCCCTCGCCTTCAACCTCTACATACCTGACATGAAAAACGGCCGTTCTCGCTTTAGTTAGCGGGAAACGGCCGTTTTTTATTTACCTGCAACAGGTGTGAACAAGCTTGGTATATGATATTTCCCTAATTGTTTACAACACACCCGCCTTTTAGGAGGTCGATTATTTCAGGGGAATATTAGTTTCGAGTATAATCCCTGATTATGGCATCCTTATTACGAAAATTGAGAACCTTATTTCGGGCTTCCCTGCATGAAGCCGCAGATCAGGCACTGCAAAAAAGTGACCTGGCCGTGTATGATGAATTCATTCGGCAGGCTGAACAGGACGTTGCAGAATTCAAACGTTCAATGGAACCCATGTTTGCTCAAGTCAAAACCTCCAGGCGGCGACGGGAAGCCCTGGCAACCAAAGCCGCTGAACAGGATTTGATGGTAGATCATTACCTGAAAAATGGTCAGCAGACCGAAGCGATGGTGATGCAAAAACAGTTTAGTTCCACCATGCAATTGATCCGTACTTATGATGATTCGCTGGAAAAGCAAGTATCGGCGGCGGAGACCTTGCAGGATGTGCAAGTCAAGCTAGAAGGACGGCTTGCCATCGCCAAACAAGAACGGGAAGAACTCTCATTTTTGCTCAACATGGCAAAAGCTAAAGAAATTTCAACCAGGGCGATGAAATCATTAGATGATTTAATCATCAATGAAGATACAGAAGTGGCGACCGCAGCCGAAAATATCCGGAGGCGGCTGGATCATGCGGATGCAGCCTGGGAAGTGCAGGCCAGCAGTTTGGATACGCAGCTTGATGATGCTATGCAAAGCTTAGAGGTGGAGGCAGAATTGGCGGCTCGAATGGAACGCCTGGGACTGAATTAAGATTGATGATTGAAGATTCACGATTGACACTTACCTTCGTTTTGGAAATCGTAAATTTAAAATCGCAAATCAGAAATCAAAAATCGTAAATCTAATGAACATTGCACTTGTACACGATTGGATGAACCAAATAGGGGGAGCAGAGGATGTGTTGGAAGCATTGGTTGAGCTTTATCCTTACCGCCCCATCTACACCTCCATGTATTCTCCCAAAGCGATGCCGCCCCATTGGCAAACATGGGATATTCGTACGTCATTTATTGACAAACTGCCTTTTTCCTACACCAGACAGCAGCTTTACTTTCCGTTATATCCTTATGCCTTTGAACAATTTGATTTTCGTGAACATGATCTGGTAATTAGCAATAAAAGTGGGTTTTGCCATGGCATTATCACAGGTCCAGAAACGATGCATATCTGCTACTGCCTGACGCCTACCCGCTATGTGTGGCGCTATCACCAGTATGCGGAACAAGAAAATCTGAGCCGTTTTACGCGGACAATTTTGCCGCCTTATCTGACGCTGCTGCGTTTATGGGACAGGTTGGCGGCGGATCGGGTTGATTATTTCATTGCCATATCGGAAGAAGTCCGTCGGCGAATCGCAAAGATATACCATCGGGACTCGGTTATTATCCATCCGCCGGTGGATACCAATCGGTTTCAGCCTTCTAGCCAGGTTGAGGATTATTATTTGTTTGTAGGACGGCTGGTGCCGTATCGGCGGCTGGATGTGTTGATTGAGGCGTTTAACATTTTAGGCAGACCGTTGTATATTGCTGGCAGTGGTCGTGACCGAGAACGGTTGGCAGCAATGGCTGGCCCGAATGTTACGTTTTTGGGTTATGTGCCGGATGATGATTTGCCGGATTTGATTTCGCGCAGCCGGGCTTTTTTGTTCCCGGGTGAAGAGGATTTTGGTATTGCGCCGATTCAGGCGATGGCGGCAGGGCGGCCTGTGATTGCGTATGCAGGCGGTGGGGCGTTGGAGACGATTTTGCATGGTGAGACGGGCTGGTTGTTTACGGAACAGTCTGTACCCGCCATTATTGAAGCGGTGGAAACGTTTGAACCGGAAGCGATGGATGTGAGGTTTATGGTAGAACATGCTTCTCGGTATGATGTGTCGGTGTTTAAGCGGAAGATGGCGCAATTTGTGGAAGAGAAGATGTCTACGGAGAAACGGCCGTTTCTAGCCGATTAATGAATCAAAAAAGTTAACCGTGGCGACGCGGAGAACGCAGAGATTGCTATGGAATTAAGACGTTATTGGCAAATTTTAAAACGGCGCTGGCTGCTGATTCTCATACCAGTGGTTGTGGTGGCTGTGTTGACCATTGCCACCTATCAAAAGCCGCCAACTTATTACAATGTTGGTATGCATTATCTGGTGAGTCAAACGCCGTCTAGCGAGGCTGCCCATGCAGATGAGCAGCGTTATTATAACTGGCTGACTTCTGAGTACATTGTCAATGGGCTGACGGATTGGGTGAAGGGGGGCGAATTTGCAACGGCCGTTTCCCTCAAATTAGCAGAGAATGGTTACGATATTCCACCCGGCGCCATTCAGGGCAACCTGGCAGCGGACAATGTGCGCAGCAAGTTGGAAATCTCGCTAAACAATCCTGACCCGAAGGCATTGGCCGCCATGATGGATGTGGTGACGATTGTGGTGCAAGAGCAGAATGCTGATGCTTTGCCACAACTTGGAGGAGAAACGGCCGTTGTCGTGCCGCTTAGTGAACCCGTTGTCAACCAAATTTCTCCAGGCATTCGTAGCCAGCTAGACTTGCCCGTGCGCATCCTGGTCGCCTTGATGGCAGGGATTGGTTTAGCCTTACTCGTAGAATATATAGACCCGACTATTCGTGAATCTCGTGAACTAGAAGCGATAGGCTTAGAAATCTTGGGTGAGATTCCCAAAAAATAACAATCAGGAAGACAAGAAATTTACGCAGATTTACCTTTGCTTTTCTCTGCGTTCTCCGCACCCTCTGCGGATAATATTTGAAGGAGTTGTTTGTGGAACTAAGTGATTATTTACGCATTTTGAAGCAGCGTGGCTGGATCATCATCCTGGTAGCCTTGTTGACGGCCGCCGCCACCTTTGGCTTCAGCAAAATGCAAACAGAGATGTTCGAGTCAAACTTGAAGTTGCTGGTATCCCCTTCCCGCACTGATTTTGGGCAGGCGCAGGCGGCCAAAGAACTGCTGGGGAGTTATGAACAATGGCTTATCAGTAGTTATCGCGCTCAAGCTGTTATTGACGAATTGGGCCTCGACATGACTGCTCCCGCTTTGTTAGCTGATGTCAAAGTGGCTTCAGATATTTCCAGCTATGTCATTCGGATGACAGTGGAAAATTCTAACCCGGATGTTGCCAATAACATTGCCACTACCTGGGGTAGCTTGCTCATCCAGAGGCAAAACGAAAGAAATGACACATTACAGAAAGAGGATCGCATTACCATTGAGTTTTTGGACGATCCGCAGGCTGGCTTATCGAGTCCCAAAACAAAAATCAACACCGCCGCAGGCTTTGTGTTTGGGGCGCTGCTGGGGGTTCTGATTGTGTTTGGCCTGGAATGGTATGAATCTGGCATTATTAAACGGCCGGAAGATGTGGAACGGTATCTGGATGTGCCGGTGATTGGCAATATTCCCAATCAGTAAACTAGTGAACAGTGTTCAGTTAGAAAACGAGTGAATTATGAGCTTAATAACTTTGACAGACCCGCAGTCGCCAATTAGTGAGGCGTACCGCACCTTGCGCACCAATCTTTCTTTTTACAGTTTAGACAAACCTTTGCAAACATTGGTGGTGACATCCCCTGCTGTGAGTGAAGATAATGGCGTGTCGGTTGCCAATTTGGCAGTGACAATGGCACAAAGCGGACGCAATATCTTGCTGATTGATTGTGATTTACGTCGGCCAGTGCTGCATGAATTTTTTGGCTTGAGCAATGAAAACGGCTTGACCACTATGATTTTGGATGACGTTGAGAAGCCGCCTTTGCAGCAAACCAATGTTGAGAATCTATCGTTGTTGGCAAGCGGCCCAAAACCACCGAATCCGGCAGATATGCTGGGATCCAAAAAAGTGGATCAACTTATTGCCAGCATGACGGAGCAGTTTGATTTTGTGTTGTTCAATGCGCCGCCGGTGGTGGCGGTGACGGATGCCACGATTTTAGGGGCGAAGGTAGATGGGGTGCTGCTTGTCATCACGGCCGGTAAAACGCGGCGTGATCATGCGGAAAAAGCAAAAGAGATGCTGGAACAAGCGCATGTCCGTGTGGTGGGTGTGGCGCTAACGAATGCCCCCAAGGATAGTTCTCTGGGTGATTATTACAATTAGGTGATGATGTCTGAGAACGGCTCCGCATCTTCGACTAAAATTGCTCGCTCGGAGTGGGCAGTGGTGGTGGTGGTGACGCTGGTTATGCTGGGGATAACGGCCGTTCCCTATCTCCTCGCCTATGCCACCACCCAGCCAGGACAAGTCTTCATGGGCATCCTCATGAACCCGGAAGACAGCCAAACCTACTTCAGCAAAATGCTGCAAGGGTATGACGGCAGTTGGCTCTACACCATCACCTTCACCGCCGAACCCCATGAACCTGCCTTTTTAGGTGGGTTCTATTTTTTATTAGGCCATATAGCCCGGTGGACGGGCTTGGGTTTTGAAGCGGTTTGGCATCTGGCGCGCACCCTTTCTGTGGCCGTGTTGATGGTCGTTACCTATGGCTTCATCGCCTATTTTGTAAACGATCGGCGGACACGAATCACCGCTTATCTATTGGCTGTGTTTAGTGCGGGTTTGGGCTGGCTGCTGTTCGTGCTGGGGCAAACCTATTGGCTCGATGCCTTCCCCGTTGATTTCAAGATGGCCGAAGCCCACATCTTCTTCATGAACCTCACCTTTCCCCATATTATTCTCAGCACCGCTCTGTTGATGGGCAGCTTTTGGTGCATGCTGCAAGCCTATGCCTTTAGAAGCGAGACGAGAGGATGGGGTTATGCTGTGGCGGCCAGTATCTTGAATTTGTGCCTGGGCATTCTTCATCCACTGCTGATTTATTTGATTGTATTGACGGGTAGTCTCTACTGGTTGTTGCTGGTTTGGCGGGCGCGGAAGCTGCTGTGGTATGAGGGATTTGTGCTGGTAGTGGCCTATGCCTTGCCTGGACTGCTCTATGTTTACTACGGCTACAGCTTGCTGACCAATGATATTTTGCGCGGTTGGGATTCAAATCGCAGCGGTACGGTTTCACCGCCGTGGCCTCATTTTGTGGTGGCGTTTGGTTTGTATTTATTGTTGGCGGTTATCCACGCCGTTCATCAACGGCGGCAAAAGCAGAAGATGTCGGCAAACTGGCTGTTTTTATGGGTGTGGGTAGTGGCGACGGCGCTGCTTATTTATGCGCCGCTTAATTCGCAGCGACGGTTTATCCAGGGTGTGCATATGCCACTCTCGATTTTGGCGGCGGCGGGGTTTGTGGAGGTGGTTGTACCCTGGTTCATGGCGACGAGACCTGTACAAAAGCTGCTGACCAATCCACGTTATACAGAAGTGAAGTTGAGCCGATTTATAACGGCCGTTTTCCTTCTCTTCATGGCGCTTTCCAACCTTTACATCCTGGCTAGTGTCTCTACCTCCGCTGTCATTCAGCAGCCAGACCCCCTTTTCAGAACAACCGATGAAATGGCGGCGATAGCCTGGCTGCGGGCTGAAAATGGCAGCGCACCGGCTCCTGTTTTGCTGGGTGAGTATCAGACGGGAAATTTAGTGGCGGCCAGGGCAGGCAATCAAGTGGTGGCCGGGCATTGGGCAGAGACGATACGGTATGATGAGAAAATAGCAGAAGTGGCCCAATTTTATGCAGGCGAGACGGATGATAGCTGGCGACAGGCATTGCTTAAGCAATATAACGTACGCTACGTGTGGCATGGGCCTCGTGAACAAATGATTGGAACCTTTAAACCGGAAACGGCCGTTTACCTGCAACCTGTCTACCAAAACGAGACCATTACCATTTACAGAGTGGGTGAATAAAGGGGCTGCATTTTGTAAAACGGCCGTCATCCCCTAAAATCTCCAGACAACATGTGCAAAAAAAACAAACACAGCTTTACCAAAACCTGTATGGCGTTTTCAAGTGTCGCTGCCAAAAATAGCGCTTACTGAAAACTGAACACTATACACTGAAAACTGTTTCTCAAGGAGCAAGCATGAAAGGCTTAATCTTAAGCGGCGGCAAAGGGTCACGTCTGTATCCATTGACCTATTCCAACGCCAAACAACTAATCCCGGTAGCGAACAAACCCGTCCTGGTGCGCGTTATCGAAACAATACGCGATGCTGGCATTACCGACATCGGCATTGTCGTCGGCGATACAGCATCTCAGATTAAAGAAGCAATTGGCCGAGGTGATCGCTGGGATGTCAAAATCACTTATATCGAGCAAGATGCGCCTTTAGGACTGGCTCACGCCGTTAAAATTTCCCAGGATTTTCTGGGCGACGAGCGTTTTGTCATGTTCCTGGGCGATAATGTGATTCAAGGCGGCATCAGCCCTCTCATCTCCCAGTTTGCCGACAGCAAATGGAACAGCCAGATTGTCTTGACACAAATTGAACATCCAGAGCAGTACGGCGTCGCCGAATTAGGTGATGATGGGCAAATTATCCGCCTTATCGAAAAGCCCAAAAACCCGCCCAGTAATTTGGCGTTGGTAGGCATCTACATGTTTGACCACCATATCTTTGAGGCCGTGAATAGCATTAAACCTTCATGGCGCGGTGAACTGGAAATCACCGATGCCATTCAATGGCTGGTTGATAACCAGTATTCCGTTCATCCTTATATCCATCGTGGGTGGTGGATTGATACAGGGCGGCCAGATGACATGTTGGAAGCCAATGATGTGGTCTTGGAAGAAATCGATTATGTGATAGAAGGGTATGTAGATCGAGACAGCCAGGTAGGACGACGGGTGGCGGTGCAGCGCGGCGCAGAAATCGTCAACAGCATTGTGCGCGGCCCCGCTATCATTGGCGAAAATGCGCGCATTGTGAACAGCTATATTGGCCCATTCACCAGTATTGGCAATAACGTGGTGGTAGAAAACAGTGAGATTGAGCATTCAATGGTGCTGGAAAACT
>JACSSI010000202.1 GCA_014879345.1 Anaerolineae bacterium
GGGTGGCAGATCGACCACCAGCACGTCCAGATCGCCCCAGGCCACATCATGCAAAAACTGCTGAATCGCCTTGTCGATCATCGGCCCGCGCCAGATGGCCGGCGCGTCGTCTCCGGCAAAGGCCAGCGACATCACCTTAATGCCGTACGCCTCGGCCGGCAGAATTTTGCCGTTTTGGGCCGGGGGTAAATGCTTGACGCCCAGCATACGGGGCACATTGGGGCCATGAATGTCGGCGTCCAACAAGCCGACGCGCAGCCCTGACTGCGCCAGCATAGCCGCCAGGTTGACGGCGACGGTGCTTTTGCCCACACCACCTTTCCCTGAAGCGACGGCCACCACATGCAAAATGCCGGGAATTTCTTCCGGGGTGGGTACGCCGCTGCGCACCTTCTTTGATTGCGGTGGTTTACCGATTTGCAGCCGTACATCTGCCACACCGGGTACAGTTAAAGCGACGCGAGTCGCTTCCTCAGCTACCTCCTGCTGTATTTCTAGAGGCAGATGGGCTGTTACCAGGCCGATGCGGGCAGTTGTCCCTTCCATGAGAACGCCGTGCACCAGCCCAAACGAAACAATGTCGCGGGAAAAGCCAGGGTAGTTGACAGTGCGCAAAGCACGAAAAACAGCATCTTTTGTCGTATCCATGTGTTACTCTCCAGGGTCAATCGATCCCCAGCAAGGCGCGGCCTTCGGGAGAAATCATCATCGGGTTCCAGGGTGGATCCCAAACCAGTTCGACAAATACACCGGTTAAGTCGGGAATAGATTGCCACAGCACGCGTTCAATTTCCTGAGCAAAGCTGGCGTGTAGGGGACAGCTTGGGGTGGTGAGGGTCATGGTGATGGTGATACGGCCTACACGGAGCGGCCCAACCGTGTTGGGCTTGTCGAAGTGGCCGTCTTCCTCAATATCCACGCTGTAAATGAGACCCAGGTCAACGATATTAATACCTAGTTCCGGGTCAATGACTGATTTGATAGCAGCCAAGACCATTTCTTCGGTGATAAATGTTTGCAACAGCGAAGTCATAAGTCGGACTCCAATATGATTTGGTAAGGCAGGGCGATGGCATCAACGGGGCAGATGGTTTCACATTCGGCGCAGTAATTGCAGGCAGAAGAATCGGTGACGACGGCCGCGCCGCTTTCCAGGGCTAGGGCATTGGTCGGGCAGATGACAATGCAGTCGCCACAACCTGTACAAATATCTTTGTCGATTTGAGGCAGCCAAATTTCTTCTACCATGGTTCATTTCCTTTGGTCAAAATTTTTCACTCGCATAACAGCAGAATAAAGGTAAGCGAATGACATGGCCTTGATTAAGATCAAGTTCGCCTGAGCAATGGTTCCGATTCGCTTTTTGTCCCCTTCAAGCAGCGCTCACTTGATCCAAATCATGTACGGCCGTTTGTCCCTCTGTTACGCTGTCAATAGATGAACAAACAACAAACGGAGGTTCGACATGACCCCAATAGGATTATTTTACGGTTCAGATACAGGTTATACTGAAATTGTTGTCAGACTTATAGAAGAGGAATTCAGCGCCATCAACCCCAACCTGCTTACCGTCTACAACATCGCTGATGTACCGGTAACCACCATGCAGACATACGACCGCCTGATCATCGGCTGCCCTACCTGGGATGTCGGCCAGTTGCAGGCCGATTGGGACAAAGCCTATGACGAGTTAGACACGCTGGATCTGTCTGGAAAAGAGGTTGCTATTTTCGGACTTGGCGATCAGTATGGCTATCCGGATACCTACTGCGACGCAATTGGCATCCTGGCCGAGAAGCTGGTGAGTTTGGGTGCGGAATTAGTTGGCTTTACCGCCGCAGAAGGGTATGAATTTACCCATTCAGAAGGGGTGAAGGATGGTCAATTTTTGGGTCTGGCATTGGATGAAGATAACGAAAGTGAGAAGTCGCCGCAGCGCGTGTCAGACTGGGTGTGGCAGTTGGTGGATGAGTTCGATCTGGTGCATTACCTGGACCCGGTCACCGCTTAAGACTGGCGATTTTTGAAAGGCCGCTTACCCCAAGCCGTCCGCACAATTCCTCTAACTTATTTGCGGACAGCCACCAGGTGACGGCCGTTGGTTTATGAGGTGGATTATAACGGCCGTCACCCCTGGCAGCGAAAGAGTAAGGTTCGTTGAAAATCATGTCCGTAAGAGACGCATCCCGTTCAGGATGACAATCATAACCGACGCTTCATGAATCAACATCCCTCCAGCCATATGGACTTTACCCAGCAATACGCCTGCCAGAAGCAGCGCCACCGTCACCAGGGCAATGATGACGTTTTGCCGTATATTGTTCAGCGTCGCCCGCGAAAGCTGTAACGCTTCCGGGATCTTGAGCAGGTCATCGGTCATGAGGGCGATATCGGCCGTTTCAATCGCCACATCGGTTCCAGCCGCGCCCATGGCGATGCCAATGTCGGCCGTAGCCAGAGCTGGCGCATCGTTAATACCATCACCGACCATAGCCACCACATGCCCCTCAGCTTGTAACTGGCGAATCATCTTCAGCTTATCTTCCGGCAGGAGACTGGCGCGGACATCTTGTATGCCCGCTGCACCGGCTATGGCCTGGGCGGTGCGGGCGTTATCGCCGGTCAGCATGACGATCTTCTTGAGTCCAACCACTTGCAGTCTGCGTATCATCTCTGGAGCGGTAGGGCGGAGTTGGTCGGCAATGCCCAACACGCCAATGACCGAACCGTCTAGAGCAACAATGACGGCCGTTTTCCCCTCCGCCTGCAAATTATCCAACGCCTGATGGGCTGCAGCCGGGACAGGGATGCCCAAATCAGCCATCAAGCCGGTCGTGCCCACGCCGATCTCATGCCCTAAATAAACGGCCTGTACCCCATGACCGGTAAAGGTTTCAAATTCGTCTGCGGCCGGAATGAGATCGTCCGCATCCACCGCCGCCATAATCGCCTGCGCCAGGGGATGTTCCGACCCGGCTTCGGCAATGGCGGCCCAGTAAAGCGCCTGCTGCTCATTCTTTTCCATGACAGATAGCTCGCCATTGTCGCCTGCGGCAACCGCAGCTTGTAAAACGACAACATCGGTGACAACGGGCTGGCCGATTGTAAGCGTACCTGTTTTGTCCAGCGCCAGGGCCGAGATTTTGCCCGCGTTTTCCAGGTATTCGCCGCCTTTGATGAGGATACCCCCTTTGGCGGCGCGGCCAATCCCGGCCACAATTGACACAGGGGTCGAGATGACCAGGGCGCCGGGACAGCCGATGACGAGCAGCGTAAGGGCCAATTCCAGATCGCGGGTGACCAGATAAGCAGCGCCGCTGAGCAAAATAATGAACGGCGTGTACCAGCGGGCAAAGCGCTCGATGAAGCGTTGGGTGGGCGCTTTTTCTTCCTGCGCTTCTTCAACACGACGGATAATGCGGGCCAGGGTGGTATCTGCGCCGACGCCAGTGGCTTTTACTTTGAGCAGTCCGGCCTGGTTGACTGTTCCGGCATAAACGGCCGTGCCTGCCACTTTTTCCGCCGGTATAGATTCGCCGGTAATCGCGCTTTCGTCCACGGCGGAACGGCCGTCGATGACATCACCATCTACCGGTATTTTGGTTCCTGGTTTGACTAATACCGTTTCACCTGGCTGTACTTCATGGGGCATGACCTCTACTTGACGGCCGTCGCGCAGGACAATGGCTGTGGTGGGGGCCAGCTCCAATAATCCCTGTAATATCCGGCGCGTCTGGCCCAATGTGCGGGCTTCCAGGTAAGCGCCAAAGAGGAAAAGGAACGTGACGGCAGCCGCTTCCCAATATTCGCCGATGATGAGGGCGCCGGCGGCGGCGATTGTGACCAGCAGTTCGATGCTGATGTGGCGCCGGCGCAGGCTGTACCAGGCGCGTAGGGCAATATCAGAGCCGGCTATCAGGGCGGCGGCGGCCATTAGACCATTGTGCCAATTTGTCTGATTAAGCAGGTATTTGCCGGCCAATGCCAGCAAGATGAGCAGGCCAGAGATGGCGGTTAACAGTTGGCGTCGCTGTTTAGGTGACTGCCACCATGATTTTAGCTGTTTCATGTTCAAAACCTCCTGACGATTGGATACTTCTGACCATCTGACCAGAAGTATCCTAGTCGTCACCATCTTAAAATGCAGCTACTACGGCTTCGTAGCCGGTCTCGCGGACAGTTTGCACCAGTACGGCCGTAGGGGCAGTGTCCGGGTCATGCTCAACTTCAATCCGACCGGTATTGAAATGAACTTTAGCGTCATTGACGCCCTTTAATCCTTGCAGTGCATTTTCGATCTTGGCCACGCAGGAGGGGCAGGACAGGTCTTGACTTCTGAGTAAGGTTTTCATCGTTTCATCTCCTTATTGGATAAAAATGTTTCTTTATCTTCAGGATAGGGGAAAGGAAACGGCCGTTACATGATCTGGCTCAAATAACTGCATCTGGGAAAAAATTGAAGCCCCTAAAGTTTTGCCTTTAGGGGCTTCATGTTGTGGAGACGGGTCGTTGAGGTGGTTCAGACTGTATCAGCAGCGGCGGCAATCATCTTCAGCCCGGGTCTGCCGGTGATGACAATCCATTTCCGGCCGCTGTGAACCAGGCCCTCTTTTTGAAATTGGCTGATAATACGGCTGGCCGTTTCAGTGGTTGTACCGGTCATTTGAGCCAGGTCATCCCGGGATAACGGCATTTGAATGAGAATACCCTCGTCAGAAATTTCCCCAAGTTTTTGAGCCAGTTTGAGCAGGACAGCGGCGATCCGCTGCTCCACAGAATCGGCGCTGAGCCGGCGCACAATTTCTTGGGTTTCTTGCAGTCGTCTGGCAGTAATATCCAAAACCGTTAACGCCACAGGAGGATATTGCTGCAATAAGGTGCGGAACGCTTCGGTCTGGATGCTGAGCACACAAACGGCCGTGTGTGCCTGGGCTGTGTCTGGATAAAGTTCATCTGCCAAAGTAGTCAGGCTGCCAAAATAATCACCCGGCTTGAGAATATCCAGCAGTACGTCTTGCCCGCTCATGGAATGCCGCAGCAATTTCACCTGGCCGCTGGCCACGACGTACAGAGTAGCCGCCTTTTCGCCGCTGAAGTAAATAGGTTCACCAGGCTGGAAGCCGTATTCACGAAACTGATCGTTTAATGTGCGAATCTCAGCATCAGGTAAATCGCTAAAAAACGGAACCTTTTGTAAGATTGACAACCGCAAATCTACGGAGCAGGCTGCCGGTTCGACTGTTTCAACCTGGACGGGTGTTTTACGATGTTGTGACATTGCTGTAACGCTTGTTTGCTTCTCGGTAAGATGCTCGATACTATCTGACCAAACTGTGCCAATGTTTGGTGACATATTGCCCAGCACTCTGTATAAAAGGAACTCTATTTATGAGCAACGAAACCAGCCACAAGGAAAACGCCATTCATGAGCAGTTGTGGCAGCTGGCTACGGTCGTGCGTGATGGTTGCTTTTCAGCCGCAGTCACTGCATATGAAGATGCGAGCACGGATGGGTTGTGCCATGATGGCGCCTGGGAATGTGCTCTGGAAGCGATGCGCGGCCTCGATTTTGAATCCATTATAACCCAAGCGCTTGCCGAGAGATAAGTGACCGTCCGCAAATATGTCAGCGGAATTGTGTGAACGGTTTCCAGCAAACGGCCTTTGAATCAGGTAAGTTGTTATTGGCCGCTTACTGAGGGCTGCCGAACTTTGGTAAATTCGGCAGCCCTGATTTCGACTACATATCCAGTGCGTCGTAACCTGGCCCTTCAGAAAAGAAATCGTAGTTAGGCTGGATATCTTCCGTCAGGTCCAAAATTTCGCCGCCCTGGAGCTGCCTGGCGTTCAACAGCTTCACGGGGTTGCCGTCAATTTCACCCTCGAAGGGTCGGCCGTCTGGTAATAGTTCTTTCAAACCATTGATCCAGACGCCCGGCGGGGCCTCATAGGCATAAGGCACCTCTTCCTCAGGGAAGATGGCTTCGTAAGGGCATTCCGGCACGCAGGCGCCGCAGTCAATGCAGGTATCGGGGTCAATATACAGCCAGGGCCACTTCTCTTCTGGCTGTCCCAGCACCATGCACTCTACCGGGCACACTTCCACGCAAGCCGTATCTCGCAAGCACAGCCGGGTGATGATATGAGTCATAGGCATTCTCCTTTGGTCGTGACGGTAACGGCCGTTCAGCAGACCGCGCCGCTCACAACAGTAAATTTGTATCTACCTACAGCTTAGCCGCCAAACAGGTTTTGAGCCTTGATCCAAATCAAGAGAGAAGTGACCGTATGCTATTCATGCGCCAAATACCATTGCAAAGCCCCGGCGATCAATTCAGGATCCGTATCATAAGCAAACGTGGTTCGCAGCACCCCCTCCCGGTCTAATAAATAGGATCGGGTGGAGTGGTCAATGGTGTAAACAGCGTCAGACCCGCTGTCCAGCCGACGTTCATAATAAAACCCATAATCCGGCTGAATGTGGGCCAGCGTAGCATCATCAGCGGAAAACCCAACAAAATCCGGATCAAAGTTGGCCAGATAGGCCTGCATCAACTCAATGGCGTCTCTATCCGCGTCTACGCTGATGAAGACAAAGTCCACTTCTGCGGCGGCTTCAGCCAGCGCCGCTTTCGCGTTTTTATAATCGACCAGCGTCAGCGGGCAAAAGTCAGGGCAGTGCATGTAACCAAAGAAGATGAGACGCCAACGGCCGTTTAGATCGCTTAACCGCGTTACATCTGCGTCAGTACTGGGGGCGCTGAAGTCCTGTACCGCGACCGGTGGATTGGCTATATCCCCCACGAAAACGTCATCAGCCTCCGCCCTTAACGCGGCTGTTGTCAATGCATCGGTCTCCGACACTGGCTCAAGCGAGACGACAGCCTCAACTTCCAGCGCAGCACCAGAGTCAAACGTCAAGGTCAACAGGATGGTGTCACCGGCAGCCAGTGGCGCAGTTAGACCCATCAGCATGATATGTTTGCCACCCGGTTCCAGCTTCACCGTCTCGCCGCCTGGGATGTTCACTGACGCGGCCGGACGCATGTGCATCATATCTCCATCCATCTGTGTTTCATGAATTTCGACAGTGTTGGCAGCGGCCGTTTCCACCCCAATCAACTGCTGGGGGGAACGGCCGTTATTGGTAATTTCCAGGTAAGCAGCACTCATTTCCTCTGCCGGACGCACCCAGGCTCCACTCACCTGCAACGATTCTGACCCTGTTTGTGTTGGTGCGCAGGCGGTGAAAACGGCCGTTATCAGCAGTAAAAAGAAAGAATTCAACAGCAGTTTTTTAGCATATCTGTCCTAATGGCCTGACTCCTCGGGGAAACCTTCAGCCCCAAAAATGTCAGGGTTTTCTTCCCCCTCAGCATAAAGGAAGCCAACCAGCCCCCGCTCTACCCTGCTTAAAGCATGATCCACCATAATATACCGGCCCGGCACATCCATTGTGAATTCGACCACCGTGGCCCCGCCGGGAGGCGCCAGTGTCGTCTGCACATCTTCCAGAGGCGGCGAACTCAATGACGCCATCGGATAAACCCTGTCGAAAATCTCGCCAATCATGTGGAAAGAGGAAATTTTATTGGGGCCGCCTACGCCAAAATAAATGCGTACACTATCACCAACCTTCGTGCGCATGGCATACTCATCCAGCGTCAGGGCGTTGGCTGCCCCATTAAACACATAATATTGAGGCGACTCATCCAGCATTTGCTGATGGCTGAAGGTGAGATGCCCTTCCGTACCAAACGGCTGCTCGGTGTAAATTTCCCCCTGCATCACATAAAACTCATGATCCAC
>JACSSI010000203.1 GCA_014879345.1 Anaerolineae bacterium
TTGTAGTCTGCTTTGTTACACAAAAACTAACCGCACCCAACGCAAACACACACAGCTAACGGTAATTTATAACCTTCGGTTGAGGAATTTATGAAATCAGCCAGGCTTCCAACCCTTTCTCCGTTTGTTGTATCAGTCGTTGCCCAACCACGTACATGGACTTTTCAGAGTTGGTTGCCACGACTTGATGATGTCGAGTAAAGAGAGCGTCTAGAACAATAAAAGTCGTTCGTTCATCCCAACCGGGAATGCGAGGCGCACGCCTAATTTCTTGCGACCACTTTGACATGTTTCCCCACGCGACAGGGGGATTGGATGCTATGTGATATGTGGCCGTTTCATGTGCAAATACGATGCCACCTTGGGTGCGAATACCCGGCATAAACCGTGAGACTAACTGCGACGCATGTGTCCGAATGCTTTTTGCCACATCGTCAGCCATCCGTCGCCATTGATCATCTGGCCCCTGTTTGACGATATGCTTTTCTGTAGCGAGAACGCCACTTTTTTCATAATATGTCTTTTCGTGACGCCATTGGCCGTTTTGCCATGTAACAGTACCTGCCCAAAACTTAACTTCAAACACCCATATCCCGCTGGAGCCAACGACTGTTACGTCCACGTCATCGCCCCGTCTTTGTTGTAACCGGTAGATGATGTAGTGTGAATTATCCAAATGCCTTTGCAGATGACGGACAAAGGCATATTCGCCTTCAGCCCCATGATATTCCAATTGGGAGGGGAGATGACCGTTTAATTCACTTTTCCATTTTGGCAAAAGAGGAGATATAAGACCAGCTTGCAACGGATTAACTGGCTCCTGTGGACGGTGGGATTTATGCCGTAACCAGATGAAGACCAGGTACAGCCCCGTCAGGAAACTGCTTCCCAGTAAGAGTAGCCCAACTGCTGTGCCGTACCCTTTTCCAATTTCCCAAGCATCTATGAGAAAGGCAAAGAGTGCCAGAATAAACAGCAATGCACTCAAGACTAACCATTCCGGTGTTTGTTTTTTAATGTCTTGCTGGCGTTTCAGGTATTCTTCATGTGCTTTATCATAGCCAATGCGCTTCTGTGTATGAGCAAGCAAAAGACGATCATGCCACTCTTCTTTGAGTCGCACATGGGCATTAACCACGATGTCATAGCCAGAACAAAGTTTTGAAACGCGATTGTCTATCAGTGTCATTTGACTCCCCCTTTGTCAAAATTAATGACCTTCAAAAAACGTTTGTAATTTTCTGAGTTATGCAAACTCGTTGTTTTCGGTTTACTTAACGGCGCATGTCTGCTCGGATGTGGGCAGCAATGCCGCGACTTTGTTGATTGACAACCCAGCATTCTGCCTGGAAGCTGGCTTCCAGGGCAGACGCCACAAAGTAGGTTACGCCTTTTACCCAGGGGCGCATGTTCAAGCCGCGCCAAAAGTCGGTGTATTCGGCGGCATATTGTGCCCAAGAGATTTGCGGCACGGGGTCGTTGCGCGAGGCTTCTGTGACCCAGGCTGGCTTGTTGAAGCGCTGGTAGCTGTCTAAATAGGTGAGGGCTGTGGACATGGCCCATGTTTGTGACCAGTAGCAGTGAACGCCAACAGCATCACAGGTGGTAACGGCCGTTTCGCTTTCTGCTAAAAATCTAGTTGATGCCATCCGTATCCCCGCCACATCTTCTCCGGGAGATAACCCGGGATAAACGTATTTGACGGCAGGAAAAACTTTTACGTATAACGCTTTGAGCGCTTTCAACCAGTCGGCAAACTGCATCCCATTTTGCCAAGAGCTTGTCCAGCCTTCAGCCACTAAATTGGGTTCATTGTGGAGTTCTATCCACATATTGGCATCTGCGACACCTTCGGCGCGGAGTGTTTTGATGGTGCGCGTTAAGTCGTTGATAGTCCAATCGTAGAACTGTTGCGGGGTGACGGAACGGCCGTTCATCGACAAAAACGCACGAATAATCCACTGTACCTTGGGGTTCTCCTTTGCCAACCGCTTCACACTCGCCTCTGAATGTGCCGACAGCACCTTGATCACCCCTGGCTGCAAAATCTGGAATTCACGGAACTCAGCCGCCCCACCATACAAGTCACCGGGGTCTGCTGAGGCATGAAGGCCGATATTGGCAAGGTAGGGAGGCGGGATAGTGGGCAAATCACGGAAAACGACAGAGACGCACGGGTAATGCTCCGCGTACCAATCTACAAAAACTTTTTGGCTGGCAAGGGGAATATTGTAGAGAACGGCCGTTTTGTTTTCCAGCGCCCCAATCCCTGCATCATCATAACTAAAGCCAAACGTCCGTTTTTCAGCGAAGGCTTTGGCGGCCACCGCCATGTAAGCTTCCTGTGTCGTATCTTGCGGCAGCACCCAATAAGTGCGTTCATACGCTTCACGGGGCAAACCCTGGCAAAGTATAGGCGGCGTTGGTTCAGGATAGCGTGTACTGAGCGTCAAAGTTTGCAGCGGTAAAATCAGCTTTTGGGCTTTCGTGGAAATATTCTCCCAGCCAGGGCCAAGATACCAGGTAGCTGCCCCTTTTAGCTGGGGATATTGGGCATACAAAGCGCCGACGCTCTCATAATCAGGCATCGCCTTCTCGGGAATAGGCACGTTGTTGTGAGTCCAGCCCCATTCCGTGATGTGGACGGTGGGGCGCGGAATGTTATGCTGATCGCAGACATCATAGAGAAAACGAAAACGGCCGACAAGCCAGCCATCACCGTTCCAAATGTTTTGGGTGGTTAAACTGTATTCGTGCAGAGAGACGGCCAGTCTTTCCGGGAACAAGGCACAGAGGCGCAAAAATTGCAGCATCACCGGCCCTTCCCAATTGACAATCTCCGGCTCGCCTGTGGCCCAGCCAAACGCTGACCATTTATAGCCGTCGGCCATTGCCAGCATGGCGGTTTCCAGCGCAAATGCTGCCAGCCACTCAGAGCGATTTTTATCCGGCTCGTTGATGGTTTCTACCCAGGTTATGGCGGGATCAAGTTCTGGGGGGAAGTGGGCTTTGTGCCACAGCCAATGTTCAATGGCAGCGTCACGCGGCGATTTGTTGTAATCCGGTACGTCCGGGTTGCCAGAGGGCGGTTTGCTGCCCTCTACTGGCACGGAACGGCGGTAGACGACGGTATTGTCCTGACCGGATTTCTTTGCCACTTCTTGCGCGTAAAAGGGCATCGCGTCGGCAGATTTGACGAAGAAGGGGATACCGGCTGCCTCTAAGGCGTTGATGAATTCATTATGCCCACGAGCGTCGCCGCCGGGGCCGAGGTGGAAACCAAATTTTAGATAGGCCATTGTTTTTTAAGGATGAATGATGAATGATGAATTGATTGTTTTTGCTGAATAGGGTGATTTTAAGGCACATTGGTGAGTGGGAGTTCGATAGTGAAGGTGGTGCCTTTGTCCAGCACGCTGTTGACAGAGATACGGCCGTTATGCTGTTCTACAATTTTTTTGGTGATAGCCAGCCCCAAGCCACTGCCTTCTGCTTTGCCTTCGCTGCCGGGAACACGGTAGAAACGCTCAAACAGGCGTTCGACGGCTTCTGGCGCAATGCCTTTGCCGGTGTCTGCAACCGCTAAATAAACGTATTTTGATTCACGACGACTAATGATGGCTAAACGGCCGTTTTCCTGATTATATTTGATGCCGTTGCTCACCAGATTGAGCAGCACCTGCTGCAACCGGTCTCGGTCAGCAATCAGACAGGGCGAATCTGAAATACCTGGCAAATCTGCGGCACAATCTACCACAAGCTCAACAGGACGCGCCTCCGCCTGCGCCAACGACAAGCCCACCACATCGGTGATTATGTCAGACAAGTTAACAGGCTCCATTTTCAGGCTCATACGCCCCGTCTCTAACCGGGCAAAGTCAACAAATTCTTTCGTCATGCGTGAGAGCCGTTTTGATTCACGTTGAATCATGGTAACGACATCGGCGCGTTTGCTTTCGGGCAGTTCTGGCCGAGCCAACAGCTCGCTGGCAGTGGTGATAGCCATCAGCGGTGTTTTCACTTCATGCATAATCTCGGCCAGTAAATCAGATTGGCTAAACAAGCGGGCGTTCAAAATGGCGACGGCTGATTGAGAGGCCAGCGCTTCCAGGATGGCAACATCCTGGCTGCTGTAGTGCGTGTCGTCTAATTTGTTGAGAACCTCTAAACAGCCGATGACGCCTTTGTGGGTTGTCAGGGGAACAGCCAGCATGGAACTGGTGTGAAATTCGAAATCTTTATCTATATTGGCGTAAAAGCGATCATCAGTTTGCACATCATCCAGGATAAGGGAACGGCCGTTACGCACCACCCAGCCCGCAATTGAACTATCGAGGGGGACAGTTGTGTCCTCAGGCACAAAGGAGCCAGATGAAGCCACAAAATGGAGTTGCCCACTGCTTTGATCCAGTAACAAAATAGAGGAAGCCTCTGTATTTGTTAGCTCCGTAGCCACCTCCATAACCAGCGACAACAGATCGTTTAGCTGCAATGTTGAACTGAGCCGCGTGCTGATTTCCAGGAGCTTCTCCAGGCTTTCATGATTGACAGTAGCCAAGGATGGCTGTTTTGTCGGTTCAGTTATTGGCGACATACTACTTCCTTATGACACGATTGGCGTGAGCGCCTAAATAGCTGCATCAGGCATAAAAATAGCTGCCAATTGTGGCAGCACGTCAGCAACATCAGCATGAATGACCACATCAGCCAGGTAGTCCAGGTGAGTCTCATCGTAGTTGACGATGATTACTTGCGCACCTGAAAATTTTGCCAACATGGGCAAATCGCCAGCCGGTGCGACTTCCAGTGATGAGCCGGCTACAAGCATGACATCACAGGCTTGTGTTAACCGTTTGGCTCGGTTGAGAACCATCATCGGTAGAATTTCACCAAATAAAATCACGTTTGGCTTCAGCACGCCTGCACAGGTAGGACACCTGGGAATATCCCCGTTTTCCAGATAACCATTTAGAATTTCCGATGATTGAAAGGTTTCCAGGCATTGCATACAGGTGGCCTCACGCATGTGGCCGTGTACTTCATGAATGGTTTGGGAGCCAGCTTTGGTATGCAAAACGTCGATATTTTGGGTGATGATGCCCTGGAGCGGCCCATAGGTTTCCATGTGTGCCAGAGCCAGATGGGCTGGATTAGGTTGGGCGATCATGATTTGCTGCACAAGCGGACGTATCCAATCAAAAAAAGCTTTCGGATTACGTTTGAAGGCGGTAATTGTGGCAACGTCCATCGGATCCACGTAGTCCCACAAGCCAGACTCTGGGCTGCGAAAATCGGGGATGCCTGAACGGGTACTGATGCCTGCGCCGGTTAGGGCGGCGACGTGCCGGGCATCTTTTAGAATGTTTTTGGCCTGATTGATTAAAGCGTGGTGATTATCCACCTTTCTCTCTCTTAAATCTTGTCGTGTTTTGTAAAGGCAGCGTTATGCTATTTTTAATTCTTGAGCAAACTGCCGAATTGCCATGCTGGCGTCAGATTGGGCGCTCAATGTGACGAGCGGTTTTGCTTTATTGGCGGCATTTGCCATTTCACGCGGCGGGATATGGATGGTGGCTTTAACTGGGTAGCCTAAGAATCCTTCAACGGCCGTTTTAGGCAAATTAGTACCGCTGCTGCTGAAATCCATCAACATCAGATGGATTTCAGTGTGTGGAAAGAGTATCTTCTGAAAGTGTGATAGCAGTTGTCGGGCAGAGACGAGTGCAATCCGTTCTGGACGCAGACAGAGTACGATCTGGTCTGCCGCTTCCAGGGTGCTGCGTGCTATTTCATTAAATGTGCTGCCTAAATCGACGACTGTTGCCTGGGTTGAGGAAGTCAGCTCTATCAAGATGGTGGCTGCCTGGGCGCCTGATATGATGGGATAACGGCCGTCTATATTGAGATGTGCCAGAAGCAGGCGCAGATTCCTGCTGTATGACACGATATGAGAGGGCAGTTGCTCTGCCAGTTCAATATTGGAATTAGTTGCCAGCGTATTGAGTCCGCCAGCCGATTTTTGATTGAGATAGAGGGCAATATGGCCGCGTGTCAGGTCAAAATCTGCCAGGGTTGTGACTGTGCCAGAGGCGGCTAACACCGTGGCTAAATTGATTGCCATCGTTGTTGTGCCAACACCGCCCCGAACGCCCATCACCGCAATGATTTGCTGTGATCCAGATGACGTGAATTCTAAGTCTGGCAGTTGTGGTGATAGTTGGTGGGGGTGAAATTGTGTTTGCCCGTCCGTATCGACGGGTTCCGGCAGCGAGCCATACGCTGATTCAAGTAAAATTTTCACTCGATCAACGAGTTCTGGCGGCTCTGTGGGCTTGTTTAGGTAGTCATCCGCACCGGCATTAAAGGCAGCCAGTTTTTGCTGTGGGTCATCAACGGCCGTGAACATGATGATGGGTACTTTGTCGAATTCCGGCTTTTTGCGCAAATTTGTGACAGTTTCCACACCGTTCATCACCGGCATCATATAGTCGCACAGGATGATGTGGGGTTTCTCTTTGTCTGCTACTTTAAGACCCTCTGCCCCGTTTTCAGCGGTGACGATGGGGTATCCTTGCTGTTTCAGCACGTGCCCAATAATACTGCGTGTTTCTGGATGATCATCAATGATTAATATTTTGTAGGCCATTTTAATTTTTAGACAATTATTATACAGGAGGCCAGGGGTAATGTCTGCCTGGGCCAGGATGTGGAAATATGCCCTGGTCAATTAAATGTTGCAGTCGTTGTGAGAGGGCGATTATTTCTCGTTGGTTCAATATATTGTTTAGCTGGGTACGAATCTGGTCTGCATCGGCGGTTAGCTTTTCTTGAAATGTTTTGAGGGCGTCCATTTGGCTTGGGGGAATGGGTGTGCCAGCAAATTCCCAAATAACGCTGCGCAGTTTATATTCCGCGTGAAAACAGACGCCGTGATCAATTGCCCATAAACGATTTGGCTGATTTTCTTGCTCCTGGAGTAATATATGCCCTCCTTTGCGATCTGCATTGTTGATGATGATATCCAGTAAAACGATTTGCTGTAACTGCGTTGCATATTGAGCTTGACCTTCGATGGTAAAGTAATGCCGCTCTGGATCGTGCTGGACAAACTGTTGTACGGAGCCAGGGCCGTGTGGCCCATCACGGATGACGGTGGCTGGCACGATATGCCAGTCGAGTGCTTGACTGGTGAGGAAAGCAGCCCGTTCTCTTAGATATAAGGTGCCTTGAGGGAAGTCCCATAACGGCCGTTCTCCTCGTTGTGGTTTATAAACAGCCTCTACATCTTCATCATCCTGGCATATCTGGACGAGAAAGGTGTAATTTGAACTCCAGGGCAGTAAACCTTCAACTTCTAGCGATCCATGTTGTAAAAGTTGTAATGTATCGGCCACAGACATCACTCAATGAATATGTCCATTACGATTCGGGCAGAAATGACCGGTTGCATCTATCGGCAGACCACAATTGCCGCAAATTGGGCGGCCTGCGCTAACCACGTCACTAATATGTTTGATGAGCGCTTTCACCTGAGGTCGTGACAGCCAAAAACTGACAACGTTTGGTTCTTCGCCTTCCTCCACCAACTCATATGCCACCAAAACTATCTGGTCGCTGTCTTCATTGTAACCCAGCCCCATGTGGCCTACACGAAACAGCGAGTTGATTGGTTCGCGCAGCCGCAGGTCTGTCCAGACCGGCTCTTCTGCTTTTCTTGTGCGTTGTGGATGTTTTTGGTTGAGTTCATCTAACAAGGATTCAAAGCTGGTTGCCAGCATTGCCGCTTGCTGTTTTTCGATGA
>JACSSI010000204.1 GCA_014879345.1 Anaerolineae bacterium
GGCCATGCTACAGTTGCCAAAAGTTACATCCTTTACCGTGATGAGCAAAATCGACGACGGCATGAATCGGCCAAGAGTGCGTCTCGTCCCTCTGAGAACATCCCCTGGTCAAAGATATGGCGGGTGCTAGATTGGGCAGTACGCAAGAATTTGCATACCGTTTACCGCCTCAATGAACGCATTGCCAACGGGGAGTTCCCACAAATTGTGCATGAATCAGAAGCGGCGTATGAAGAGGATGTGGACACGGCCGCTGAAATGATAGCAGAACGCGCAGATGAGTTGAAGATGGTGCTGATTACTGGTCCCTCGTCGTCCGGTAAAACGACTTCTACCATTAAAATTGAGCAGCGTTTAAGCAAAATCGGCTTGAAGTTTGTAACGCTGAATGTGGATAATTACTTCTTCAACCTCGATATGCACCCCAAGGATGAGTTTGGCGATTATGATTTTGAAACGCCACAAGCCCTGGATTTGTCGCTGATCAATGAGCATTTAGAACGGTTGATTATGGGCGAAGAAGTCTTGATTCCATTTTATGATTTTAAGACGGGAACCCGTTACCCTGACCGGACACCGATGCGCTTGAATGAAAATGAAATATTGTTGATCGACAGTCTGCACGGCCTGTATCCGCCGATGACGGAAGGTGTGCCTGCGCAGAAGAAATACAAGCTCTATTTGGAGCCGCTGTTGCAAATGCGTGGGCCAGATGGGTATTTGCGCTGGACTGATTTGCGTCTGATTCGGCGGATGCTGCGGGATGCCAGCCATCGTGCCTACAAGCCGCAGATGACGTTGGAACATTGGCATTATGTGCGTTCCAGCGAACTCCGGCATATCATCCCCTATTCAACGACGGCCGATTTTATTATCAACAGTGCCATGCCTTATGAGCTGCCACTCTATCGGGCGCGGCTGTTGACGGAGTTTGACCGTTGGCGTACCGAGTATGTGGGCAATCCGCTGCGCGAGGATGCGCTGATGCGGGCGGAACGGGTCTATCGCATGTTAGAAGCGATTACGCCGGTGGCAGATGATTCGCCCGTGCCGACGGATTCGGTGCTGCGGGAGTTTATTGGCGGCAGTAGTTTGGCATATTAAGTAAGCGTTCACAAATAATTTAGCGGTTTTCAGATTGGACCAATCTTCAAGATTGGTCCAATCTCGGCAAGTTAAAAACGAACGCTCACTAAGGCAAAAATTAGAAGGCAGAGGGCAGAATTATATGGATATTGAGACAGAAGTGGTGGAAACACTTCCTTCAACACATGCAGGACAAGTTGTTTCTGAGCTGCATGACACAGAAAAAACATTTCTATGGGGTTCGGTTGCGACTGTTACCATGGCGCATCTGGTGCATGATACGTATACGGCGTTTTTAGCACCGCTGCTGCCGCTGCTGCAAAGTAAATTAGGTATTGGCTATACACTGGCGGGTAGTTTAGCCATCTTCATGCAGCTTCCCAGTCTGCTAAACCCCTTCATCGGTTATTTGGCTGATAAGGCGAATTTGCGTTGGTTTATCATTTTGGCACCGGCTGTGACGGGGACGTTGATGAGCTGTATGGGTTTGGCGCCTACTTATTTGGTTTTGGTGTTTTTGCTGTTGGCGGCCGGGGTTAGTGTCGCTTGTTTTCATGCGCCAGCTCCGGCGATGATAGCTAAAGTGTCCGGGGGGCGTGTGGGCAAGGGCATGAGCATTTTCATGGCCAGTGGTGAATTGGGACGTACTTTAGGCCCGGTGATTGCGGTGGCCGGGGTGGGCTGGTTTGGTCTGGAAGGGATGTGGCGTCTGGCTTTTGTGGGCTGGGGTGTTTCTATCATTTTGTATTGGCGGCTGCGGAATATTGAGGATGTGCGTAAAACTGAATCGGCAAAGGCCACGATGTCTGAGTTCCGCGCGGCAGGGCAAAAAGTTTTCCCGCCGTTGGCTTTGATCATGATGGGGCGGGCGCTGCTGGAAGTCTCATTGACGATTTATTTGCCGCTTTTTGTGAGCGATGAATTGGGCTTGAGTTTATGGCTGGCGGCGATTTCTTTGACGATTTTGCAGGCGGCGGGGGTGGTCGGTGCTTTGATTTCTGGTACGATTAGCGACCGTTACGGCCGTTCTCGTATTTTGTTTATGGTGCTGCTGCTGGCGCCGCTTTTGATGCTGGCTTTAATCTATGGCCCGTCCTGGTTGGCGGTGCCGCTGCTCATTGCCCTGGGGTTGACGGCACTGTCGCCGCAGCCAGTATTTTTGGCGTTGGTACAAGATAAATTCCCAGATAATCGAGCATTGAGTAATGGTACGTTTTTAGCGTTGAATTTCCTCATTCGGGCGGCAGGCATTTGGGTGGTGGGGCTGCTGGCTGATCAGTTTGGCCTGACGGCGGCGTTTGTGCTGAGTGCGCTGGTGGCGTTTGTGACTGTGCCTGTGCTGAAGTTCTTGCCGAAATAAAAATGGGACACGGCGTTACACAGAGCAGACACGGTGAAGAGGGTTTGCTCTAAAAAGCTCTGTGTATCTCCGTGCTTCTCCGTGTTCCTGCTCTTTAATTGGCTATGAGTGTTAAACGGCCGTTATTGTGCCAACCATCTACTTTAGGTATAATGCCGCGCTTTGACAGGCTCACCTGAGCCAGGAGAAAACGTTAGCGGAATGAGTGAAGGAAACGAATCATCAGCCGAAGCGCCAATTTATCGCTGTCCTACTTGTGATAGTGTGGTGGCGGCTGATGCGGAGCGATGTTTGATGTGTGGGGCGGTGCAGCCAAAACGGCCGTTACCCATCCCCCAACCGCCCGCTGAACCTGAATTAGATGGTGAGCCAGAAATTGAGGAAACGGCCGTTCCTGACCCCATTGAATCCTTGCCAGATGAAGCACCAGAGCCAGTTGACGAACCTGTTCAGGCAGTTGAGCCGCCAGACGAACCACCCAAAACGACGACCACTCCCGTTTTTGTACATGTCGAAGACCCTGAGTATGCTAAAAAGCAGGAGCCAGCCAGCGTCAAGCCTGTTGGCTTAAAAACATGGTCGCCCCCGTCATCACCGCCGAAGCAGAAAAATCGGTCGTGGCTGCTTTATGGGGGAACGGCCGTTGTCATCATCTTCATTATTTTGCTAGGCGTTTTCACCGTGCAGCCCCCTGCGGCCGATGCTGTTGCTGAAGAAACGGCCGTTGCCATCCTGCTCTCCCCCTCCGCCACCTTTACCCAGGAACCTTCGCCGCTGCCCACCGATACCGAATCACCGCCAGCCACCCCCACCATCACCTTAACACCTGCCCCCACCAACACCCTGGAACCGCCGCGACAGCACACCATCAGCAGCGGCGATACCTTGTTTGGACTGGCGCTGCAATACCGCATCTCCCTGGATTCCATTTTGGAAGCCAACGAAATGACCCAAAACTCCCCAATTATTGCCGGACAACCCCTGCTCATACCCTGGCCCACGCCCACGCCGCCGCTGGAACCGGTAGGCATGGAGTTTAATGGCGAACTGGTCATCGCAGACCCGTTTGATTGTCGTCGTTACGAGGTTGTCTCAGGCGATTCACTCAACGCCATCGCCGCCCGTGCCGACATCGACTACGATCTGTTCTTGCTCGTTAACCGCCTCACCAGCGAATCCGTCATTCAGCCGGGTGACACCGTCTGCCTCCCGGAAATTGTCTACGGGGCTACCCTGCCGCCCACGGCCGGGCCATCACCCACACCGTCATTGACCCCGCCGCCGCCTGGCCCCAGCTTGCTCTTCCCGGTGCAAGCAGCCGTAGTTCAGCCGCCGGAAGGCTTGATTACATTGCAATGGGCAGCCGTGCGCGATCTGGCTCAAGATGAATGGTATATGGTTGAAGTGACGGATATGGATCAACTGGACACAGCGCCGTGGCGCGGCTTTACGCGAGACAATGCCTTCCAGGTACCTTCTAGTTGGCGACCCACCATCGCCGAACCGCATCAAATGCGATGGCGGGTTAGTCTGGTTAAGGTAACGGGCTTCCGCGAGGATGGCTTGCCCCTCTTTACGTTTGGCGGTCAGAGCAGTGACGATTCCTTTTTCACCTGGGAAGGAGCCGTGCCTACCCCGACACCAACTGCCACTGCTACCATCATCCCCACGCCGACTCCAATTCCGGCAACCCCCACAAAATAAACCCGTTACCGGTGAATAATAAATCGTGAATGGTGAAGCGGCTATGGTTCGCGCATCATGGAATATGTTTCAGGTTCCGGCGCATCCGGTGGCAGTTGCGAACTGATTTGCACGTCGGGCCAGGGTGGAATGTCCATAATTTTGGCGTGGATATAATGGGCGATAACGGCCGTTGATCCCAACACCGGCACGACAATCAACGCCGCAAAAATTCCCGCCAGCGACAGCGCCCCAATAATGCCTACAAACACCACGCCTGGATGTAAATTCATCGACGACCCCATAATGCGCGGGCGCAGCCACACATTTTCCACCGCTTGAATCAAGACAAAAATACCAATCACGATGAGCATAAACCACAAATTGGAGATGGGCAGATACGAAGAGCCAGCAATAAGGGCGACAACTGCTGCCGCCGCCGCCACGATGACAGGCCCCACCGTCATGATCACATCAAAAATGGCCGCCAAAATGCCAAAAACAATTGCACCAGGCATCCCCACGCCAGCCAAAATGAGCGTTGTCAAAAAGCCAATCATCAACGACAGCCGCAGTTGCCCGCGAAGATAGCGTTGCCAAACTGTTTTTACCTCATCATAGACCCGCCGAAAATCAGCTTGATACGCTTCTGGCCCCAGCGTGATTAACCATTCACGTAAGCGCGGCCAATCTTGCAGTAAATAGAACGTGGAGACGATGATGACCAGAATCCACGTGAGATTGGTGGAGGCCGCGATCAACCATTCCCACACAATGTCGGGGCGCATCAGCGTGGCGCTGTCAACAGAGAAATTATCAATCAGTGTTTGCAGGTGTAGTTCTGTGCCCATAATGACAATAGGACGGGACAGCATCACTTCAAGCTGCTCAAAGACCACAAAGTAAATATCTTGTATATCGTCGGCGATATTGTGGATTTGCGAGGGAGCTAACAAAGCCAGGGTAACACCGATGGCGATGATGACAGCCAATGCCACAAAAAAGACAATCAATACAGACCAATGTCGTGCCAGGTTGGTACGATTATTGAAGAAGATGACGGCCGGATTGAGCAGCCAGGCTAATAGGGCAGAAATCGCCAAAGGGACGATTAATTCGTTGGCGGCCACGACAAAGGCCACGATAAAAATCAGTACCAAAATCAGGACGATGTAACGGGTGGTTTTGCTCCAGCTTTTGCTCATAGATTTCTTTCAGTATGAATCCTGTATGTTGTTATCAAAGCATGGCGAGCTTTGTTGAGATTGAAATAACGGCCGTCATTATAACGAGTTTATAGCAAATGGTTCAACTGCTGCTGATATGGTCTCATTACGTGAAGGAAACGGATTTGTTGTGGCTATGACCTGAACCAAAGGACAGGAAGCGAGACTGGTCTAATTTTCAGGTTGTGGTCTGTCCTTCTGCCAGATGTGGGCCTGACTGTAAAAAATTATGATTCAGGCATGAGTTTTATAACTATACCGGTCACTCTTGACCGTCATACCCGTGAAGGCGGGTATCCAATTAGTGGATTCCTGCCTGTGCAGGAATGACCTGGGTAGTTATGGAGCCTTTAGGTTTCTCAAGGAGAAAATCATGTCTACGAATCAGTACAAAACGATTTTAATTACAGGCGCTTCGCGTGGTTTGGGTCTGGCTTTGGCGCAGGCGTTAGCGGAGCAGGGCTGGCATTTGATTCTTGATGCTCGAGGCGAGGTGGCGTTAACGGCCGTTTCCCGCGAACTCAGCCAATACACTCAGGTAACGGCCGTTCCCGGTGACATCAACGACAAATCTCATCTGCAAGCTCTGGCGGTGGCGGCACAGGCAGCCGGAGGATTAGATGCCGTCGTCAACAACGCCGGTATCCTGGGGCCAAGTCCGCAGCCAGCTTTGTTGGATTATCCGCTGAACGTGCTGGCGCAGGTGTACCAGACTAACGTCATCGCGCCATTGGCCGTGCTGCAAGCGGTGCGCCGCAGCCTGAAACCGGAAGCTGTTCTCGTGAACATCAGCAGCGATGCGGCTGTCGAGCCATACGAAGGTTGGGGCGGCTATGGTTCGAGCAAGGCCGCGCTCGAACAACTTTCAGCGGTATTGGCCGCAGAGAATCCCGATCTCCATGTCTACTGGGTGGACCCCGGCGACATGCGTACCCAAATGCACCAGGATGCTTTCCCCGGCGAAGATATTAGCGACCGACCCTTGCCGGAGACCGCCGTACCCGGTTTGCTTGAACTGCTGCATGGCGAACTGCCAAACGGCCGTTATCGAGCGCAAGAGATGGCATTGGAGGTGGTCTGATGATGGCCGATACCGCCTTCACTGAATTCGTCAATAACACAGGCATGAGAACGATGAACTTTGACCTGCCAACCAGCCTGGAAGCCGGTGAACCGCCTGAAGCGCGTGGCTTATCACGGGATGCGGTGCGGCTGATGGTGTCTCATTATGGCACGGATCAGGTGCGTCATACTCGGTTTCGGGAACTGGCCTGCTTCTTGAATCCCGGTGACGTGCTCGTCATCAATACCAGCGGCACGATGAATGCGGCGCTGCCTGCCACTCGTGCAGATGGCACACCGCTGGAACTGCATCTTTCCACGCGGCTGCCTGCTGATTTATGGGTGGTGGAAGTGCGCCAACTGGCAGATGCGGCGACCGCTCCATTTTACGAGGCGCAAGCTGGCGAAACGTTACATCTGCCCGGCAGTGGCAGCGTGACCCTGCTTACCCCTCACAACAGTTGTCAGAGATTGGCAGAAAACGGCCGTGTGAGATTGTGGATTGCTACCTTGAGTTTACCGGAACCGTTGAGCAGTTATCTGGCAGCACATGGCTTCCCCATTCGTTACAGTTACGTCAAAGAACAGTGGCCGCTGGCGGCGTATCAGACAGTGTATGCCACCGAATTTGGCAGCGCGGAAATGCCGTCAGCAGGACGCGCCTTTACGCCGGAACTGGTTACAAAACTGGTGGCACAGGGCGTGCAAATCGCGCCGTTGATTCTGCACACAGGCGTCGCCAGCCTGGAAGAGCACGAGATGCCCTACGAAGAGTTTTACCGCGTGCCAGCCCAGACAGCGGAGATGGTAAACCGGGCCAGGCAGCTAGGAAAACGAGTGATTGCTGTGGGGACAACGGCCGTTCGCGCATTAGAAACCGTCACCGATGAACAAGGCATTACCCGGCCTGGTGAAGGCTGGACATCTCTTGTCATCACACCACAGCGTGGGCTGCGTGCAGTTGATGGCTTGTTGACGGGGCTGCATGAACCGAAAGCCACCCATCTGGCAATGCTGGCGGCTCTCGCCGGGCAAGAGCATTTGCGTATCACCTATGCCGAAGCGTTAGCCCGCGAATATCTCTGGCATGAATTTGGCGACCTACACTTGATTTTGCCCTGATTTCAGGTGACTGTTACCTGGATGATTATTCGCCAAACTCTGGGCCTGCCTGCCACGCCGCCACAGAAGCCAGCGCCTCATTTAAAGAAACGCCTAATTGGGCATGGGCTGGATATACATTTTCTTCGCCCAATTTTTGTAACATACCCGTGCGTCGCAATTGGTTATACACACTTTGATCCAGGCCGACGAGAAGTAAACGGCCGTTGTTCTTCTTCAAATCCACATGATACCGTTCCAACACAGCCAGCAGCGTA
>JACSSI010000205.1 GCA_014879345.1 Anaerolineae bacterium
GTGTCGATGTCAGCAATACCGGCCAGATGGCAGGCGACGAAGTGGTTCAACTCTACATCCAAGACCTGTTCGCCAGCATCACCCGTCCCGTGCAAGACCTGAAAGGGTTCAAACGACTGCACCTCACCCCAGGCGAAACCAAAACTGTCACTTTTACGGTAGCTGCCTCGCAATTCGGCTTCTACGATGCCAACATGGATTTCATTGTGGAACCAGGCACGATACGCCTCATGCTCGGCACGTCATCAGACGATTTGCCGTTGCAAGCAGATATTGAGGTGGTGGGGGAAACGGCCGTTGTCACCAACAAAACTTTCTTCAGCAAAATCACCGTCAATTAAACGAATGGTTTGCAGATTGAACCAATCTTATTGAACTTTAAATAATTATTCCGGTAATCCCCTCTCCTCAGCCCTCTCCCTTTGGGGGAGGGTTAGGGTGGGGGTAAATGGATTCCCACCTTCGTGGGAATAACAGGTTTATTACCGAAATAAATTTTTAAATTGGTCCAATCTCACCAAGTCTAAACAAACATAGAGGAACAATCATGTACACCGCAAAACCAGAAAATAAATTCACCTTCGGGCTCTGGACCGTTAGCAACGTAGGCCGCGACCCCTTTGGCGAGCCAACCCGTAAACCGATTACCCCCGTGGAAGCCGTCCACATGATGGCCGAAGTCGGCGCCTATGGCGTCAACTTCCACGACAACGACCTCATTCCCATCAACGCCACCACAGGCGAACGGAATCGAATCATCGCTGATTTCAAAAAAGCATTAAACGATACCGGACTGGTCGTGCCCATGGCAACCACCAACCTGTTCAGCGACCCCGCCTTCCGTGACGGCGCTTTCACCAGCAACGACCCCAAAGTGCGTGCCTACGCCCTGCAAAAAACCATGAACGCCATCGACTTGGGCGTTGAACTGGGCGCAAAAATCTACGTCTTCTGGGGCGGCCGTGAAGGCGTTGAAACCGATTCCGGCAAAAGTGCCTTATCCGCCGGCAAATGGTTCCGCGACTCTCTAAACTACCTAACCGAATACGTACTCGACCAGGGCTATGACCTGAAATTCGCGCTGGAACCAAAACCCAACGAACCACGCGGCGACATCTACCTGCCCACCGTCGGCGCGATGCTGGGCTTCATCGAAACGTTAGATCATCCCGAAATGGTCGGCCTGAACCCAGAAGTGGCGCACGACACCATGGCGGGTCTCAACTTCATGCACGCCGTCGCGCAAGCGTGGGATGCGGGCAAACTATTCCACATCGACCTCAACGACCAGTCCCCCGGCCGTTACGATCAGGATTTCCGCTTTGGCGCCTACAACATCAAAAACGCCTTTTTCCTCGTGAAACTGCTGGAAGACGTGGGCTACGATGGCCCCCGTCACTTCGACGCCCATGCCTACCGTTCCTCAAACTACGACGACGTCAAAGCGTTCGCGGCTGGCTGCATCCGCACCTATCTCATCCTCAAAGAGAAGGCCGCACAGTTCAACGCCGACCCGGAGATCCAGGCTTTATTGGCAGAAATCACAGCAGATGATGGCTCGATGGCTCCGTTCCAGGGCAAATATTCACCTGAAAATGCAGCCGCCCTACGTGCCGTCGAATTCAACCGTCAAGCCCTGGGCGAACGCGGCCAACCATACGAAAGACTAGACCAATTGGTGGTAGAATTGCTCCTCGGAGCACGTTAAATTTCTACCCTGGAACTTAAACTATTTAATATGAACTTTTTTGATCCGCAGATTGCACAGATTAACGCAGATTAAACCTAAAAATCTGCGTTAATCTGCGGATTGATAATTTCATTCTATTGATTGTTTGTTCCCTAAAATTGGAGATCATCATGCAATATTTCATCGGAATAGATTCATCAACCACCGCCACAAAAGCTTTGCTCATGGACGAAACGGGGCAAGTCATTGGGGTGGCTTCATCTGAATATGGCTATGAAACGCCCAAGCCCTTGTGGAGCCAGCAAGAGCCAGATTTATGGTGGCAGGCGACGATTCAGAGCGTCAGCCAGGTCATCAAAGAAAGCGGTGTGGCCGCAGATGACATCAAGGGTGTTGGCTTAACCGGTCAGATGCACGGTCTGGTGTTGCTGGACAAAGAGGGCAAGGTTTTGCGCCCCGCCATCCTGTGGAACGACCAACGCACTCAGGCACAATGTGACGACATTCGCAGCCGCCTGGGCAAGGAAAAGCTGGTCGCTATCACTGGCAATGATGCCTTGACTGGCTTTACTGCGCCCAAAATCTTGTGGGTACAACAAGAGGAGCCGGATATTTATGCCCAAGGGGCGCAAATTTTGCTGCCTAAAGATTACGTCCGCTTTAAGCTGACGGGCAAATATGCTACGGATCGGGCGGGTGGTGCTGGCACGGGTTTGTTTGATGTGACGGCGCGTACCTGGTCACCTGAGGTGCTAGAGGCGCTGGGTATTGACCCCAGTTGGCTGCCAGAAACGTTTGAAGGAACGGCCGTTACCGGAACCATCTCCCCGCAAGCAGCCGCCCTCACAGGGTTGGCCGTCGGCACACCCGTCATGGCTGGCGGCGGCGATCAGGCGGCTGGTGCTGTGGGCACGGGCGCTGTGGTGGAAGGCGTGGTCTCTTTAAGTCTCGGAACCTCCGGGGTGGTCTTTGCGGCTACTGATAACCCGGTGATTGAGAAGAACGGCCGTTTACATGCCTTCTGTCATTCCGTTCCTGGAAAATGGCACTTGATGGGCGTGATGCTCTCGGCGGCTGGCAGCCTGCGCTGGTTCCGCGATACCTTTGCTCCCGATGAAGATTTTGGCGACCTGGTTGCCGCCGCCGCCGACATTCCCCCGGGCAGCGACGGACTGCTCTTTTTGCCCTATCTGACTGGTGAACGCACGCCCCATCCTGACCCGTTGGCACGCGGCGCGTTTGTCGGACTTACCGTCAGGCATTCATTGCCCCACATGACCCGCGCCGTCATTGAGGGCGTCTCCTTTGGCTTGCGGGACAGCTTTGAATTGATGAAAGCGTCTGGTTTAGCGACTATCAATCAAGTGCGCATCTCCGGTGGCGGCGGCAAAAGCCCGCTCTGGCGCCAAATATTAGCCGACGTGTTTAATGCCGAAATCGTCACCGTCAACGCCACCGAAGGGGCAGCCTACGGCGCAGCGCTGTTAGCGGCGACGGGTGCAGGCGCTTTCAACAGCGTCGAAGAAGCGTGCGCAAGCATCATCCAAATTACCGGCAGCACTGCTCCAGGCGAGAACGTGGCTGCTTACGAGAAGATTTATCCTCTGTATCGTGATTTGTATCCGGCGCTGAAAAGCACGTTTGATGCCATTGCGGAAATTGGCTAACCAGAGAGAGAGTAGAGTGTAGAGATAGAGTGCTATCCAACCACCTTCCTCTATCTCTATCTCCCATCTCTATCTTCTTGTGAGATTCGTTGAATTTATTGACTTACGCAAAGTTAAATCAACGATTTCTTCTTTTCATTGTCGGGTGTTCTTCATTGCTTTCGCTAACAAGCAGTTGAAGACACCCGACAATGCTTTTAAATTGGCGATTAGCGATTGTGGATTGACAATTAACGATGTGTCACTCGACCGGTAGACCGGCCAGTTCCATAATTTTGAGGGCGTTTGTGGTGGGGCATGGGCCAGGATACAGTAAGTAATCAAACGTCATACGGCCGTTTTCCACACTGTCCCGAAAATGAAAATTACGCACCAGGGGGCGGTCTTCTGCCAGCTTAACCAGTTCTAAATCATGCGTGGCAATTAGGCCTACACCCCGCTGCCCCACCAATGCCTTGATGTAGGATTGGCTGCCGACGAGCCGTTCCCGGTTATTGGTTCCTCGGAAAATTTCATCAATTAAGAAGAACAACGGCCGTTCATCTTCATCGTCCAGCGCCGCCAACAACCCACTCAACCGGCGCACCTCTGCATAAAAATAAGAGAAGCCATCCGTTACCGAATCTGCTACCCGAATCGAGGTGTAAAGCCGGAATAATCGCGTCTCAAAAGTCTGGGCAAATACTGGCCCACCAGCATAGGCCAGGCAAAGATTGACGCCCAACGTGCGTAAAAATGAACTTTTTCCCGCCATATTGGAGCCGGTAATAATATCGACAGCGCCCAGTTCATCTATCTGGAAATCATTGCAAATGCGCGTCTCATCAGGAATTAAAGGATGTCCGATGGCCTGGGCGGTAAACGGCCGTTCTGCTGCCACATCAACCGTCGGGAAAATAGCGTCCGGGTTCAAGTAGGCTAAGGCGGCCAATGAATTAAGCGCCTCCAGTTCAAACCACGCATCCAGCCAAACCGGCAGCCGCGACTTCAAATCTTGTTTACAATCGTTAAGCCGGTCAGCCACAAAAACATCCCAGGGAACTAGACCATTGAGCAGCAGCCACAAGAAGGGATTCTGGCGCAATCCGGCCATTGCCAGCAGTCGTGTCACCCGCTTCAAATGCGCCGACGGCCGTTCTGCCACATCCAAAAACGGCGCACATACAGCCTGCACCCGTTTGTTGTCGCCCAGCCGCACAGTCTCCAAATAATGAAAGACCATGCCTAAACGACGCAAACTCTTTTCCAAAAAATAAGCGTCCTCAAAAATAGGGTGATTCGCACCGCCAAAACGAAGGGCAAAGATCACCCCATACAAAAGCCAGGAGATTAAAAACAGCGGCGGCCAACCCCCTGCCAGATACAACAGCAGCAAAGTGATGTTCACAACTGCCAGTCCCGCCAGCACCCACAAAACGGATCGCAGGGAACGGCCGTTTGTCTGCGCATTTAACCACGTCAACACCTGCCGACCGGGCCACTTTTCACCTGAATCCTCGGTTGCCAGGGTGGCATTCAGCGTTAACTTGTCGCGGAAGATGGGCATCCGCACCAGTTCTGCCACCGCTGCCTGACGATCTAGCGCCGTCGGCAAAACAGGATTGGTCTCCAGCAGCCATGCCGCCAGCCGCTTGCTGCCTTCAACAGAAACGGCCGTGTCTACCAGTTGCAGCAGCGAGCGCGAGCCAACGATGTCCAAATCCAGGGCGAAGGGATGGTCTGGCGGCACTGCCACATCGGCAGCGGGCGGCAGGGCTGTCCAGGTCAACGTCATACGCGCCAGATGCGTTTCTTTGATTGCTCGCCAAATCTGGAAGCGCTGCCTCGCCATTTCAACGTTGCGATGCAGTTTGACGGTGACGGCAAAAGCCAACACCACCACCCCGCTGACAAAGAACCAGGGCCACACCCCAAATTGCAGCAGCACAATAACGGCCGTTGTCACCCCGACCAGAAACACAGCCAACCGCAGCCGCGAAAGTTTGTCACTCTGCTGCTTTAAGTCTGAAAGCTGGGTATCCAGCCGTTTAATTTGGCGCTGTATGGCCGCCACCCGTTTTTGCTTACCTGTTTCCACAATTCACCTCAATAGAAGATACGATTATACGAATTATGACTCAATCGGCTATGCTGGAACTTCTGAACCACAGGGAACGTTTAAGAAACATAGCACAAGGAAGCATGGCCGCATAAGCAAAAAGAGTTGACGATTCTGCCTAAATCAGACAGTATTCAGATGTTGTATGCACTGGAGGTAAACAGATGAGGAAAATTAACATCATTTTGGTTTTCACTGGTTTATTTATTTTTTTGACGGGCTGCCTGCCCGCCACCTCTCCTGGCACAGGAGCCGTAACGGCCGTTCCCACCCAACATTTCGACAGGGCAACGGCCGTTCCCCAAGAAACCCTGTCAGCCCCGCCCACCAACACCGCAGCCCCCACCGTCATCCCCCTGCCCACCATCGCCCTGGAGGAAGAACCTATGCCCAACAACCCCGGTAACGTCGTCCCATCATCGCCCGATGCGCATCCGGAAGCCGTCAACCTGGCTGTGCAAGATTTAGCCCAACGGCTGACCATAGACGAAAGTGAAATTGAAGTAATCTCTGTGGAAATGGTCATCTGGCCGGACACCAGCCTGGGCTGTCCACATCCCGATATGGTCTACACCCAAGTACAACGAGATGGGTTACGCATCCTGCTGCAAGCAGAAAACCAAATCTATGCCTATCACAGCGGCGGCGTCAAACCACCATTCTTGTGTGAAAATCCGGCAAAACCCGGCAAACCGCTGCCTGGTTCAGACGAGATGGCGCCGCCCCCAGGTTTCAACGAGTAGCAAGCAGCGTCTAAAACAACAGGCTAAGCAGGTCAGCAGAAGCAACATCCACGCCTGCCGCCCAGTTCTCCACAGCCTGCCGCTGATAACGCACCCCCACCAGTTGTGACAACAACAGCTCCAGCCCAGGCCAGTGATTGGCTGCATCTGAAACGGTCACGGCTTGGATGCAGCCTTGTACCACCTCAATGGCAAGCTGGATGCCGTCTAGCTCTTTGCGGACGGTGAATCGGGGAGAACGGCCGCTATTCCATGCCCAGGTATCATAGCGAGCCGCCTTCATCTCCTGCACTTTTTCCCACTCAGCCGCAGTCAGTTCGTAAGTTGGTATCGGTTCCCCCTCGAAAATACCTGACAGCAGCGCCTGTTTAAGCGATGGCATATCCATTTCCGGCAGCCAATCGACAATATTGGTCACTTTAGCGCGAATCGACTGCACCGCCTTCGACTCAATCTGCACCTGACTGGGATTTAGAGCCCGCAGCAGCACTTCCAGGTCGCTGTCAAACAAAATCGTGCCGTGGCTGACGATGCGCTGCCCGGAGAGATACTGCGCATTGCCCGACATCTTCTTGCCGCCCGCGTAAATGTCGCTTTTGCCATGCATTTCGGCTGGCACGCTTAACTGATTCAGCACGCGGATCACCGGCTCGGTAAACAGGCGGAAATTATGCAAATGCTCCGACCCGCTGGTGATAAAACTAAAATTGAGATTGCCAAAATCATGGTAAACCGCCCCGCCCCCCGACAGCCGCCGCACCACATGCACCCCATTGCTCTCGACGTAATCCAGATCAACTTCTTCCCACACGTTCTGGTTGCGCCCCACAATCACCGCTGGCTCGTTGACGTAGAACAGCAAGATCGGCTCATCCAGGCACACATGGCGCAGTAAATATTCTTCCAGCGCCAGATTGAGGCGCGGGTCAGTGATGGCCTGATTATCGACGTAAATCATGGGATGAAGTGTACAGTGTTCAGTGTTCAGTGAACAGTTTTCAGCAATGCCACTGTACACTGTTCACTGTTCACTGTTCACTGTTCACTGTTTACTGTTGACTGAAGAAACTGGTAAACTCCCTACCTGTTATGACTGAACTACCTGATTACACGACTGCTTTTTGGATAACGGCCGTTCTCGCGGTCATATTAGTCGGCATTGCCAAAGCTGGGTTTGGGGGCGGCGTTGGCGTCATTGCCACCCCGCTGATGGCGCTCACCATTCCCGTGACCGATGCCGCCGCCCTGCTGCTGCCCCTGCTCATCATCATCGACTTGCTCTCCATCCGCTATTATTGGGGTCGTTACCACCGGCACAGCATCAAGATTTTGCTGCCCTTTGCCCTGGTGGGCATTGGCGTGGGCGCGTTGATGTTCAGCACTTTTAGCGACAATGAGCGGGCGCTCAAAGTGGGCATTGGCCTGCTGTCGGTGGCGTTTGTGGTGTGGCGGGTGGTACAGAAAGTGGTGCTGGGGGCTTTGGAGGAACGGCCGTTGTCTGACAATGCCGGTCGTATTTTAGGCGCAGTAGCCGGATTTACTTCCACGCTGGCTCATGCGGGCGGGCCACCCGTTGCCATCTACATGCTG
>JACSSI010000206.1 GCA_014879345.1 Anaerolineae bacterium
CAGCGTAGACAGCACATCCTCGTCCGCGTCGCCACCATAGGCGATGGTGAAGATGGTGGTATCGTTGCCAGTGGCGTACTCTACCAGGGAGTTGTTGAAGCCATAGCGGTAACTGCGCGTATCCATACCGTCTGACAGCACCACCATGGCGTTGGTCATTTCAGACTGTGTGGTGCGTTCAATGCTGGCTGCACCGTCGCCGATAGCGTCGAAGAGCGTGGTGTCGCCGTTGGCGGTTAGCCCGTTGATGGCATTGACCAGTTTTTGACGAGCAGTGCCGACTGGTATGCCTTCTACCAGCAGGTCTGGCTCTGTGCTAAAGGCGATGATAGTCAGTTTATCCTCGTCGCCCATTTGGGCCACGAATTGGGCGGCGGCATCGCGCATATTGTTCATTTTGCCGCCGCGCATACTGCCAGAGGTGTCCAGCAGCAAAACAAGGTTGACATCTTTGCGCGCCGTCTGCCATAAATCTTGCACGGCGTAGAGTGCGGCTACATTTGGCTCGTTGAAGATGATTTCAGGCTGGCTTAAATCGACGCCAAATTCTTCTGTGAGTGGTGACACAATGGCTGTGTTTTTATTGACAGGACGGAGCGCGAAGGAAACGGCCGTTTCCTGCCCCGCATCGCTCAACAAATAATCTCTTACCAACCCGGCCGCTTCCTTAGTTTCCGTATCAACTTCCTGATTGATACAGGCGGGATGCGTTGCCATAAACGTGCCTTCCAGTGGATAAATCGGCACAATCTTGCCCTCGCTGCCCATGGCGCCGTTGCCATACACCACATCATTTTCGTACATCACAGCCGCACCCAAATAGCTGGCGCCGCGCTCGCGCATGTTGTCACCCAGGCTGGATGTTGAATTGGCAAATGAGGAAACTGCACTTTCAAACGCGCCCACCGATGCCTGCACAATGGGGGTTTGGATGTCTGCCGCCGAGACTGAGGTTGACGATTGGGCGGCGTTGACCAATGCCAGCAGTGTGCCAGCGCCCGCTCCAGAAAGGCCGGGATGTGGATGGCTCAGGCGTAAGTCGTCGCCGTATTCGCCGCCGCTGTAATATTGGTAAGCAGTTGGGTCTTGCGCCAGGCTGCCCACATCCAGCCAGCCAAGCGGGAATCCCGGCCAGCCCAATGATTCAGCCAGCTCGCGCCACATGCCAATAACCAATGGGCTTTTAGCCACGCTCTGACAGTTGTTTTGGTAGGCGGTAATGCCCTGGTCGGCAGCGAGGTTGACCCACACAGGGCTGTCTGGGATCCAGAGGGCAGGTTGGCTGCTGCCGTCTGCCATATTGGTGATTTGCTGCCCCGACTCTACCCCTTGCACGATGGCGTAGATGGGCTGTCCACTGCTGGTGGTGGGGTCTGAGGCGTTGAAATTGGAAACGGCCGTTTGCAACCACGGCTCCAGGCTGGCATTGGCTACTACTTCAATCATCAGCGCATTCTCTGGAATACCATCGCTGCCCACTTCGCCTATCTGACAAGCCAGCGTCATTAACCCAAGCAGTGCAACCATTAGCCAAACAACGCGCATATTCTTAAAAAGAGTCATGTTTTACTCCGTGTTCAGTTTTCAGTTTTCAGTAGACGGACAGTAGGAGAGTGAATGTTTTAGTTCATCCCTCATCCTTCATCCCTTTATCTGCCAACTGTGACCAGCGTCAACTCCACATAGCGGTCTTCGGCCATAAGCGTGGGATCATCTGTGTTGCGATGGTCTTCTGGAGGCAGCGCAGCTTCCACAATAAAACGAGCCGGATCAATGCCTTGTGATACCAGGTAATCGACAACCGATTGAGCGCGGCCTTCGGCGACTTCCAAAATGTCAGCTTCGGTGTAGGCGGGCGTGTTGGCCGGCCAGGCAGAAGAGCCTTCTACCTTCAGGAAGAGGCCAATTGATTGAGACAAAGTGGGCACGACGCAGTTATCTAAAATACGGCGAGATTCCAGCGTCAATTCCGTCGATTCTGGCAGGAAGGAGAAGGTGCGGCAGGGTAGCACAGCGAGGGTGGCAGAATCATCACTGGCGACTGCGCTCAGGTCTAGCTGCGGTGAAATAGAGAAGGTGTCGTTGAGCGGGTTGCCGCTGGGCTGCAAGCTTGCCTGTTCCGCCGCGCGGGTGACGAAGCCGGTGTTGACCAGGTCTGCCACATTGTCACTAGGCACAGGCACATCAGAGGCTGCCCAAATGCGGCGGGCAATGTTGAGCCGGTTGATAATGGGGCGTGTATCGCGCATGACAAAGGCGTTGTCGTTCAAATCGGCCTGCGCCACGCTTTCCAGCCAGGCGCCAAAGTCATCGGCGGCCGTTTCCGGGTAGACGAAGGTCCAATCATTATGCCCCCAGGCGGCAATGTTGGCGGCGGCAGTGTCGAAATCGGCCGTTTGTGCTTTGAGTGTATCGAACCAGGCGTTGTGGAAGTTTTGTACGAGATCTGCTTCGTTTTGGATGGAGCTTTGGGAGGTGACAATTACATCCATGACGATGCGCAGTTGCTCTGAACTGAGCAGAGGCCGACCGCCGCTGCTTTCGGCATCATAAATATCAGGTTCCCAGCCAGCCACCACGTCAGCCTGGCCATTGTTGAAAACGGCGACAGCATCGGCCACGCTGTCTTGCGGCACGAGTGTCACCTGGGAGCGTGGGCTGAGTTGGGCGATGGAGAGCACGTAGTATACGAAGTATTCGCCGACACTGTCTTGCGCGAAGGCGATGCGTTTGTTTTGAATGTCGTTGATGGTTTCGATTTTGCGACCCCATAGTTGGTCGGCGCCGGCGCTTTCATCCACGATGGCGGTGATGACGCCAGGGCTTTTCAGGGCTACGGAGTCCAGGGTGGTGAGCAAACAGTCCCATTGGCTTGATTCGAGCAGGGCGGTGCGCTGTTCTTCGGTGATGTCGTAGTTAGGGTCGCCATCGAGGAAGAAGGGGACGATGCCGAGGCGGAAGCCATGCTCGATGTCTTTGCCCGACATTTGCATTTGCTGCAAGGTGAAGTAGCTGCCAAAGGCATCTGCGCCGCAGATGTAGGTGGGCAGATTGGCGTTGGCCTCGTGGTTTGGCCCCCAAATGGGGTCGGGGGAGTCCAAGTTGGTGATGGCGCTTGTAATGCCACTGTTGCTTGTCTTGGTTGAGCTAGCTGTGGTGGCGACTGCTGGTTCGGGGGTGGGGTCGGCGCTGTTCATGCTGGAGATGAGGGTGAAGGCACCGAAGCCACAAGCGGCAAGCACGGCTATGCCGACGATGACGACGAAGATGATACGTGTACGATCCATTTGCATGTCTGGTCTCCTTTCTAAACCCAGATATATGGGTGTTTGTGACGAAAAGTTATTTTATCCCTATATCTAGGGGTATTTACGTTGAATAGGGTGGCAAAGTTGCACCCTCTCCCCAGCCCTCTCCCAGAGGGAGAGGGTGCCAGGTAAGCAAGTCCCCTCTAGAGGGTTAGGGTGGGGGTTTATGCTCTGTTTAATCATACCCGAGATTGCTGAGTACGTCTGATGCAGTTTGGCCGGGGAGGATGGTGAATTGGTAACGGCCACTTCGACTCGACTCAGTGCTGGCGTTTTGACCCTGCTTAGTGCCAACGTTTTCCTCCCTGTCTATGATCAGTTCCATCGCTTCTGCCACCACACAATGTTTGCTGCCGCCTGCGCCGCCCAACATTTCCTGGTACGCGCCAATCGAGAAAAAGCCGATGTAGAGGCCGTCTGTTTCTACGGGCAGGTAGAGGGGGGCGTGGCTTGGTTTGGGCGGGTAGACATCATCGCTGTCGCAGGTGATGCCGCCGAGGTGCACTTGCTGGAATGGTTTGTCCAGATGCGTCAGGGGCAGCACGATGAAATGTTCGCTCAACGCCCAACTGTCGGGGAAGGAACTCATAATCGAGCCATCAATGATGTACCAGGGCAGGTCGGAGTTGTTGTCTTTGGTGGCGATGATTTTGAAGAGGTGTGCGCCATGTTCGGAGGTGGTGTAGCGGCCAAATTCACCCATCACGTCTGGTTCTGGCACGTTGTAGCGGGCGCAGGTTTCCTGGAGGGTAGTGAGCAGCAGGCGGGCGAAGGCGTGGTAGTCAAAGTCAAAATCAAGGGTCATGGCGACGGGCATACCGCCGCCGAAGTTGAAGATGCTCAGGCTGGGATGGCGCTGGCGTAGTTGAGCATACAGTTCGATGCCTGGTTTGAGATAGCTGACGAATGCGTCTTTGTCGGTGAGTTGGCTGCCGACCATGTTGTGGAACAGTGTGAGGGTGAGATTGGGGGCAGCCTGGATGTAGTCGGCGGCTTTCCACAGGCTCTTGCTGTCGAGGCCGAAGCGGGAGTTGGCGTCGTCCATTTCTTGCAGGCTGGTATTGTGGCCGTAGCTTTTGGCGCGGAGTCCTACGTTGAAGGGTTTGCCGCTGTTGAGCAGGTCAGGTATTTCGGCTAAGTCTTCGATGACGGGAATGAGGTTGTCGTGGTCGTTTTTGAGGCTGATGAGGTTGCGTATGTAGGGGCTGCCGCTGGGTTTGAAGCCGTTGCAGATGACCATGCGTTCAGGTGTGAGCAAGCCGCGTTGAACCATGATGCGGGCGATGTCTACATCCACAGCGGAGGACATTTCATGGTGGGCGCCAGCTTTGAGGGTGCTGCGGATGACTTCTTCGGCGGCGTTGGCTTTGGAGGCGTAGGTGTAGTGAAAACGGCCGTTATACCCCAGTTCCGCACTGACATCGGCAAACACCTGGTTCATAAACGCAATTTGGCGGCCAATGAGCGGCAGGTAGACGATTTCCAGCGGGCTGGGCATGATGCGGCTGAAGCCTTGTTGGTCGCCTTCGAGAAAGAGGTTGGCGAGGTCGAGGTCTTCAAAATGTAAACGGCCGTTTTTGGCCTGCAAGTAGCGGTTAAACTGGTGATTTTCGGGAACGGGGTCGCTGCTTTCCCAGCCGATGATGGGCGTTGTCATAGGTGTGTCTCCTTCTTTTTAACCGCGGAGAACGCGGAGGGAATCTGTTTGTCCAACAGGTGTGTAAAAACATTATAGTGCATTTTAGGGGGATGACGCACAAGATGAATTGAATAAGTTTGGTGTACGTTTGTTAACTTGTTGACAGCACGGTTTGCAAGAACTGTTGCCCGGCGGTTTCCAGGTCAGCGTCGAGGGAAAAGGTGAGGCTGCGGATGTGGAGATCATCGAGCCAGATATCGAGGGGGCGCTGGAGCGGTTCGGGGTAGACGAGGAGCGCTTCATGACAGTTTTTGGCTTTGGCGTAGGTGACGATTTGGCTGATGTCGGCCTGACTGGGCTTGACGGGGGTTTTGTACTTGGTGTCGAGAACGGCCGTTACTTGCCCGTTTTCATCATACAGCACCATGTCGATTTGCAATTGCAGGTCGCGGTTGATACCGATATGGATGAGTTCCTGGGCTTTGAGAGACCAGGGTATGGGCAGATTTTGCCTTAGCCATTCCGCCACGAACTGTTCAAACAAAGCGGCCATGTTGATGAGGAAGGGTTGGATGGCATGGTCGCCTTGTTGGTGGCTGGGGCCGGTGTGGGCCAGGAAAAAGCGGCAAAGGGCGTGCAGGGGATGGTAGTCTTGATTGAGGCGGGTGTAGAAACGGCCGTTACAATCCCCAGGTTCAAATTCAGCATAAGTGACGATTCCTTGCAGCGACCGATAAGCCTGGCGAACGGCCGTTTGCGCCGTCTCATCACAGCGGCGAGAGCGCAAAATCTGCTCAAGGGTGTAGGCCAGAATCTGGTTGTCGGGCAGGTCGGGAGTGTGGATATGGTGGGTGCAGGTAACGGCCGTTTGCGGCGGCTGAGGCAGGTGGCTGATGCGCCCTCGGATAAAAGGTAAGGGTTCCGTTTGTGGCAAATAGGCCTGGTGAAAACCTTGCCGGCTGCGATGCAGCACCATTTTGGCTAAAATCACCGCCAGCCGTTCGTAAAATTCGCGTAGTGATTTGACCTGCACCAATTCGTCTTGCCAGAAGATGTCGGGCAGGCGGTAGGCAGTTTGCCACATGTGGAAGAGGTTGTGCAGAGTGACTTTGGGCAGGAGCGATAGATGCAGCTCAGACGAGGCGGGTATCCAGCCAACCCATCCTTGCGGCGTTAAACAGTAACGGCCGTTTGTGCGCGGATTGGGGAATTGGACTTCGAGCTTGCCTCCGTCTTGGTCGTAGGCGTGATAGAGATGGGTGAAAACGGCCGTTGGATAGGTTTCCGGTGCTAAAAAAGTAGGCTGATATTCAGTGAGTTGCAAAATGTGGGGCGAGGCAGGCATGGTGGGGATTATTCATGAGGCAGGCAAAACCAGAAGGTGCTGCCATGTCCAAGTTCACTGTCTACACCAACCTTGCCCCCACATTTCTCAACGATGCGGCGCACGATGGATAGCCCTAATCCTTCTCCGCGAGCTCGGGTTTGGCGCAGACGGGTGTGGGGTTTAAACAATCTTGTTTGGTCTATTGGTGAAATGCCTGCTCCGTTGTCTTGTACCCAAAAACGAATCATGCCGTCCTGGCTGGGATCTGCGCCTAGTTTTAGAACGGGGGGATCGCCACCATATTTCAGGCCGTTGCTTATATAGTTGACCCACACTTCCTCAATCCATGAAGTGTATCCCAGAGCCTGGGGCCAATCGTTCTCGTGCTGGATGTCGGCTTTGTATTCATTGATATCAAATGAAAGCCGCTTTTTGGCTTCTGAGACGATGCGCCCCATGTCAAGCGGCATCGTTTCAATATCGCTGCGGTCTACGCTGGCGAGCAGTAGAATTTCACTGAGGACGTTGTTCATTTTATGGCTGCTTTGGAGAACGCGCTTGAGCGCGAGTTGGGCTTGCTCATCTATGTCCTCTCCCCAGTTCATCTCAATAAAGCTGCTGTAGCCGATAATTTGTCCAAGCAGCCCTTGCACCTGGTGGGCGACGGTATGGGCAAACTCATCGAGTTCGGCGTTGCGGTGTTGTAATTCCATTGCTTGCTGGGTAAGTTTGGCTTTGGCCTGGACGTGTTCGGTAATATCACGGAGGGAAACCTGCCGTGCTGGTTCACCCTGCCATTCAATTTCTGTGAAACGGGTTTCGATAACGGCCGTTTTGCCATCATGCCTGAGCACATCAAATTTAGCCATCTGGGTGGATTCTGTAGACAGTCCCAATGGCTGACCGATAAGGTCTTGTTGGGTGCGTTCCAAAATGCGCTCGGTAGCTGGATTCACAAACTTTACTATATTATCTTCGCCGACAATGATGATACCATCAGCGTTGTTATCAACGATTTTGCGTCGATAAGACTCACTCGTTTCCAGGGCTTTGGTTTTTTGTTGGAGTTCCGTGAGGAGCGTTTGCCGTTCAATAGCGTAGCGAATAGCTCGCTCCAAAACATCACCTTCAATAGTGCCTTTCACCAAATAATCTTGAGCGCCTAACTGCATTGCTTTTACGGCAACATTTTCATCATCTAAGCCACTTAGCACCACGATAGGTGTGTGGGGAGCTTTTTCCTTTGTCCTTTTAAATGTTTCCGTACCATGACTGTCTGGTAAAGACAAATCTAGCAGAATGATATCCAGATTCATCTGCTCTAGATAAGCCAGGCCAGCGGCAAGGCGGTTGACGTGAAGCACCTCAAACTCGGGTGGTAAATCTGTCTGGTCTGTTTTATTTTTGGCAAGAAGCAAGCGAATGAGATGTGCATCTGCCTGATTGTCTTCGATAAGTAAAACTTTTAATGTTGACATAAACTGTTCGTGA
>JACSSI010000207.1 GCA_014879345.1 Anaerolineae bacterium
AATTTCACCGGCAGAAAGGGAAATGCCAACCACACACAGCGGCGGCACCAATGAAATAGAGATAGCCACGCCCGGCAGCGAATCGGCAATATCATCCCGGCTTAAACAAAACGCGCCAGCCGCACCAGAAGCCAAAGCGGCAATCAAGTCGATCAGTCGCGGTGAAATGCGGCCAAGAATTTGGGCATTTTCGGTGAAGCTGATGACACCTGTGTAAAGAGCGCCCATCAGCGCAGACAACAAGATAACACCCGCTACGCCAGCGCCAACCAGGATGAGGCTGTTTATCGCCCGGCGCATATTGCCCATGATGAGTGCGGCGGCTGTCGCCATAATCGGCGTCATCAAGGGCGCCACAATCATGGCACCGATGACGGTGGCTGTGGAATCACCCAAAACACCAATGGTGGCAATGACGGTCGCTAAAAACAGCAGGACGGAGAACCGTTCCAAATACATGCGCCGCCTGGCGCCTTCATGGAACAGTTTGTTTTCAAACGGAAGCACATCTTTTGCTGAAAAACGATTGTCATGAATGATTTTGTCCCAGGTACCCATAGTTCTCCTTAAAATTTATATCTTGATTGTTCAACAACATGGCGTCCACGGCAAAAAGCCTGGCAGAATTAGAAGTTCAACTTTTTGTCCCGAGAGAGATTTGAACTAAAAGCTAAAATTTGAACTTCTTTCGGCAGACTCAACATTGACAATTTGGTTTACTGCCTCAAGTCAACGAACAGGCGGAAATTATATTTTAATCCAGTTGCTTTGCGAGAAATTGATGGATGAGTTTTGAGAGGCAGGCATAAAAAACGGCCGTTTCCACCAAAGCAGAAACGGCCGTTCACTCAATTAAAAACCTTCAATCGTTACGGGGTGAACTCAATCGACGCGGCTAACGCATCCAAATCATCCAGGTTGGGCGTCCAGTCAGAAGCGGATAGCTCATTCAAGGAAGCACGTATCGCTTCTTGATAAGCAGCATTCGTTTCTGGGTTAGTGGCCTGAGCTTTGGCGTCTTCCGTGGCTTCATCAGCGGTATCAGGCAGCGCCTCCGTGCTGACAGGCCAGAAGAGGGAGATGTAGTAACGGCCGTCTTTCGTCATCGCCTGATAGTAATAGCCAGTGGTATCGTTAGCCCACACACCAAATGACTGACGATAAGGCGAATCAGAAACATAACGCACGCCATCACCCTGCGTGAATGCCAGATTTAGATATTGCACCCAGCGATTCATAAAACTGCCAGGCGGCGGCAGCAGCGGCATAGCGGTTTCCGGTTCTGGTGTTTCGCCAGCGGGCAAAGCCAGCAGCGAGTTCAACAGGTCTACCTGAGCCGCCACAGAATTACCAGCCACGTTGATATACGCTTCAATCGGGTAGATGGCGATACGCGGGCCATTGCTATCCAGCGTTTCAGTAATCGTGGCATCGTTAAAGGTCACCATCACATAAGCAGAACTGCCTATGCCGCCAGGGCCAGGAGCCGCTGGTACGGCTGGCACGACTTCCCAACTGTAGCTATCAGCTAACCCTTGCAGATTAATCTCAATCGTCGCATCGGAGACTGCTTCTGTCCCGTTGTCGGCTTCACTGGCAGTTGCGTCGGCGGTGTCGTCCATGCTTTCCACATCGGTGAACTGCATGGTGCCGCCATCAGCGAACAAGTCAAAGAAGACATCGCCATCCTGGTTAAAGAAAATGCGAACATTGCTTAAGTGGCTCAAATATTGGTCAGCCAACGACTCCTCAGAGCAAATCTGCATCGTCACCGGGCCAAGCATCATTTCGATACTCTGACCATCAACCGTGTAAGTGCCTTCTGTCGCCTTACAATCAGCCGTAACGTTGAGCGTGCCATCTTCGTTGAGAAGCAGTTGGTACAGTTCTGGATTGGGAATCGCTTGTTCCCCTTCAACGGCGTCGAAGAAGGTAATCCATTGCAACTGGCGACCGACGACCCGTTCAATGGGTTGCGGCGCTGGGGTGGCAACGGCCGTTTTCGGCGGCACTGCTTCAAATAGATAATCACCACCACCCGCAGGCATACTCAACTCCATCTGGTTGCCACCCGGCGCTACCTTGTAATTTTGAGTAGCAGCCAGCAGCCCCTGGAAAACGGTATCAAACGATGCTTCACCGCAGAAAGCGGCCGTCGTCGGGCCAGGTTGGAAAGCGATAGAACCAATCACACCACCGGTAATCGTCACGCTGCCAGCGGTATTGTTACAATCGACAACACCACTAAAAGTGCCATCGGCATTAAACATCAAACTAAATTCAGATTCGCCCAACTCGTTGACTGTTACCTCACCACTGCTGGGGTTCACAACCTCACCCGTCCAGTGGAACGTTTTGTCAACCAGACCATTAACGGCAAAATCTGTAATTTGCAGCGAAGCAACCAGGGCGTCTAGCGTTGCCAAATCAGGCTGCCAGGCATCGGCAGGCAGGGTGTTTAACATGTCGGCTGAAGCCGTCATGGCGGCAGTCACATCACTGTCAAACGCAGCCATCTCCTCCGCAGACAAATCGGCCGATTCATTGGGCAGTTGATCAGTCGCTACCGGGAAGAAGAAGGAGACCAGATACGCCCCGTCATTGGTGAACCCTTGATAGACGTAGCGTAGATTCTGGTTTGTCACCGGATTAGGACTTTGTCCCCAACGACCGACAAAACGGTAGCCATTTTTGGTTGCCATCTCATCTGTCTGCTGGGCTGGCGTCACAGCGCGGGCAACCTGCACAGACAAATCGTTGACACCGACCACTTCTTCATAGGGCAGCGCTGGCATCCCGGAAATAGGCGCAGGTTGCGGCAGCAGATAGGTTTGCTGCGCAATTTTATCCATCATACCAGTCACGGCTTCGCTGCCCGCTTCTTCCCACATCGCTTCATACGCCGCTACGGGAATGATATACATGATGGGGTCGTTGGGCTGACGATCGGCCGGATCGGTGACGCCAAACAGCACCTCAATGTGGGCTGGTAAACCCACAGGACCAGGCGGCATACTGGCATCATAGGGCGTTTCCGGCACGTAGACAGGTTGATAAGAATAGGGCAGACCCTGGGTATCAAGGCTCACCAGGTCGGGGCTGAGGACGATGGTATTCTCGTCTATCATCACCATCTCTGCCTCGCCAGCAGGCGAGTTGACCATGATCACGTTTGCCACAATATCAGAGGTCGGATTGCCATTGGTGATGACAGGAATGACGGTATCGTTGGTGAATAACAGGGTCTCGTCTGCCGCTGTGATGCGAATAGAGAGGCCATAGCTGTGATTTTCCTCAATGGCCGCCGAATCATAGGCTACGACAAAGGGCAGCGGCACTTGCTGGCCTTCGGTGAGGTAAGATTGTTCGCCAATGACAGTGGCTGGCGCATCAGCCAGGGAGATGTCCTGAATTTGCACGGTCACGGTGGCGTCATCGGGCAAGGCGATGCGTTCTTTGTATACAATTTCGCCGGTGACTTCGGCCGGAACAGATTCTGTCATAGCTGGGGCGGGGCCGCCATTCTGGAAGTTCATACGCTCTGCGCCGCCCGCTGTTTCCAGGGCGAAGCCGCCGCTGCCATCGGGGCCGCCAGCCACGACATTACTGAGCAAAGCCAGGTACTGGGCATCCAAGGATGCTTCGCCGCAAAAAGCCAGGGTGGAAGGGCCAAGCATCAGACTGAAGCCGGTGTCAGTGGTATAAGTGCCGGCAAAGGCATTGCAATCGGCCATGCCGTTGAAGGTGCCATCCTCATGGAAAATGAGGGTGTAGTTTTCAGGATTAGGCACGGTGGTTGTGCCATCTGCCTGGCTGACAACATCTACCCACTGCCATACGATTTCGGTGTAGGCGGCGGGGGGTTCGGGAACGGCCGTTGGCGCTTCGGTCGGTTCTGCGGTGGGGGGGACTGCGGTGGGTTGTTCGGGAACGGCCGTTGGTGCTGGTGTTGGTGTGGCTTCTCCACCACAAGCAGCCAAAGCCATTGCCAAAATCATAATCGTTAATAAAAGTAAAATCTTTTTCATTTGTTCTCCTTTACTCTACAGGTCTGTTTCCTGCAAAATTCAACTTGATTGTCACGCAACTAAAGCGAGTTGTAAAGCGAGTTGGTTCCAAACTACAACTTTCCACTCAGTTTATTCTCATTTTAAACTTGGGTTTTGCATCAGTGATTCCCCAGAATACCGCGCGTTGCCCTCGCCTGCACGATGGAGAACCTTCAACATCTATTCGATTGCTATGCTAAATGGGGGTTATTTTTCAACAACATCCTTGTCGAGGTATTCTTCCAGCATGAGACATGCTTCATTAATGGCGCGACGACGCGCCTGGTAGCGGCGTCCCTCATCTTCCAACGTAATATGCACCAGACGCGCCAAACGCAAGGTGTGCAGGTGATGGACAACAGTTGGCGCACGTAAGCGCAGGCGGCGAGCCAGTTCAGCCGGCGTTAATGGCTCCACAGCCAAATAGCGCAAAATACGTAGGCGCGTGGGATCTGCCAGCGCTTTCATGGTCTGAGACAGCGCATCTGGTACTACATCGCCCGGTACTAATGAGGCGTCTGATGGTCTGCCCCCAAAGATAAAAATATCGCGCTCTGGGTCCAGTTTGCCAAAAAGCATCAAAGGGTCTGCCCAAAATGAAGGAGCCAGAACCAGTTGTTTCATTGTTAACGTCTCTGGGAATTTCACGCCTTGTGACAAATCGTTGAGCAAATCGGGCAACTCTTTTTCTTCTGCCAATGCTTGTGCCTTTGTCAAAGCCTGCTTCAAAGCAGGGCGAATGCGTAACTCTTCTTCCGCAAAAAAAACTTTTTGGTAGGATTTCAAACTGCTTAACAGCCCTTCACCATACTCAACAGGATTTGCCCACAAATCCAACTCAGAAGCGGCGTGGTCTTTCATTTTCTTGGCGGATTTCGCTTTGTGCCAATGTTCTTTGTATAAATTCACAAGCAAATCTTGATCTTGCTCATTCCAGGAACCACGCGCCGCCACATTTTTCAGCAAGTCAACGATGGCGTCGGGAGAATTACAGTCGAGAAACAAAGCTGATATTCTATCCGCAGGCGCAATTTTCTCTAGCTCGCTGATAACGGTTGCGCCATCTTTGGGCGCGGGTAGGGCATAGATCCAATGCAGCGGCCATATGGAATGAGGAATGATTTTTTGCAGCACTTCCCGCTCTGAGCCAGGCAAGCGTGAACGTACCCCGGCCGCCCAGGCGCCACGCAGCCCATATTTATCAGGATCATGTAGCACAGATAAACTGATAAACATGTCGTAAGCGGTGCCGGAATCCCAGCTTAATTGTGGTGTCTGCATTGATTTTAGTCCTTAGTCAGATAGTCGATTAGTCAGTTAGTCGGTTGCCCTCTTTATTGTAACAAGAAATGTTGTTTCTCAATAGTTTAGGCGGGGGATTGCACAACGGCCGTTTTCGCCACAGCATCATAATCCGGCAAAATCTTCTCAGCATCCCGGATGGCAGGGATGGCATAGGCGGCCAGCGCCACCGCCGCGCCCAGCAGGCCACTGATAACAAACATCAAAGCAATACCCGCCCCAGGCCCGGTGCCGACCAGCCAGCCAAACGTGTCCGCTAATGCGCCGCCTTCAGACATGGCAGGGGTGAAAAAATTGTCAGCTAAGGGGCCAGCAACGGCCGTTGCCAACGGCGCCGTAATCTGCGCAATCAAACGGCGCACAGAAAAAACACGTCCCTGCACATCCGGCGCCACTTTTGCCTGCCAGATAGCCTGGTTCGAGCCGTTAATAAACGGCAAGAAAAATTGCAAACAAAATGAGGCAATCAGCCAAACCGCCAGGCTTTGGCCGATACCCATCAACGTTTCCCCGAAAAGGCTGGCTCCGACCATCCCCAGCAGCACGCCATGCACTTTTTTCCTGGGGCCGCCCCACACCGTCAGCAGCAACCCACCCACCAAACCACCAACCGCCCCCACCGTCTGCACAGTTGCCAAAATGGCAGCACTGTTATCCGTTCGTTCCAAAATAAGGGGAACCAACAAGGCAAAGCCGAACATCGCCATAAAATTGAGGCAGAAAAAGACGGATTGCAGCCCGAGCAAACTAGGTCGTCGCCAAATATAACGGAAACCAAATAAGGATTCCTGCCACAAACTACCATCGCCAGAACGGCCGTCTTCGCTCACCACCGGTTTGGGGATGTGAATGACAGCCAACGTGCTGATGGCAAAGACAAAGGTCACGATGTCGATGACCAGAATGCCTTGCAGCCCAACAGGCGCCAGCAAAGCGCCAGCCATAACCGGCGCTAGAATCTGGGAACCAGAATCAGCCATCGAAATCATACCGCTGGCGCGAGCATATTGCTCTTTGGGCAGCAAAAGGGTAATTGCTGCCGAATATGCCGGGAATTGGAAGGCGTTAAAAATGCCAGCCACCACATTGGCTGTGTAAATCTGCCATAATTCAAGGCTGCCATTGAGAAGAAATATCAAAATCCAGATCGTCGCAAGACCGGCCGCCAAATCACTGAGAATCATGATCAATCTACGGTCGTACCGGTCTACCAGGGCGCCGGCGATGGGGCTGAAAATGATACTGGGGGCAATAAACGCAAAAATCGCCCAGGTCAGGGCTGAGGCTTCCCCCGTCTCCTGATAAATCCAGTAAGACAAGGCAAAGTTTGTCATGCCGGTGCCCAACATAGACACCAGTTGACCAAACCAGATGATGCTGAAAGATCGCATCCCTGGCTGTTTATAGGGGGGCGGCTTACTTAGTTCATCTGTCATGTTGCCCCAGAGTGGGCGGTCAAGACCGGGGTGACGGCTTCGTTTGCAGAGTAGATGACTCTATCAGAAACGGCCGTTCACCCTGAGCCTGACCTAAGAGAGAAATGATGGTGCGTCACAAGGTTATGTCAAATGGTTCATCGTTGACATCCATATCCCAGGTGGCATCACCGAAAAAACGACCATGATCCTTGTTCACAAACGCTTCAATCTCAGCCCGCTTGTCGCCAAGCCGGAAAGAAGAGCCGTGTCCCGGATAACAAACCGTATCATCAGGCCACGACAGTACCACGTGGCGCAATGTCTCTAACGTTGTCGCAAACTGCTGTTCAGACCAGGTTTTGCCAGGGCCGCCTTCAAAAATCGTGTCACCCACGATGATGCGATGGTCGCCTTCAAGGGCAAAGCAAATCTGGTCGTCGATGTGGCCGGGCGCATAAATAACCCGCAGTGTATGTTGCCCAACTTGCACCGCATCCCCATCAGCCAGCCAGCGATCTGCATGGATGGTAATACCGCCAGCGTGCGGATTGTCATTTGCCATCAGCGGCACTTGCAACCGGCGGCGCATCACGTCTAATGCGCCGATATGATCACCATGGGAATGCGTCAGCAAAATAGCAACAGGGTTGCTGCCTGCCAGCATCGCTTCCAGGTCGTCCGGGTCGGCGCCGGGATCGATTAGCACGCTTTCACCTGTTTGGGAGCACACCAGCGCGTAGGTATTCATGCCCCACGGGCCAACTTGTCTGGTACGTAATTCCATTTTTGTCATCAGTTCCTCCAAAATTATGGCTAAGTAAGCGTTCGTTTTTAACTTGTCGAGATTGGTCCAATCTTGAAGATTGGGCCAATCTGAAAACCGCTAAATTATTTGTGAACGCTTACTATACCAGAGGTGGCGCGGTCAGAAACCGGCCACAGCGAGTATAAATGGATCACTTCTGGAAGGATTATGAAT
>JACSSI010000208.1 GCA_014879345.1 Anaerolineae bacterium
TTGTGTAACAAAGCAGACTACAAAAGTCTTGCCAATACGAATTGGCATTAAATTTGAGGAGTTCCCCATACGAAGGAGACTTTTGTAGTCTCAAACCGCACCCCGTATCCTAATCCTCTTTGAAAACCACAGGGAAAAAGATTACGTTATCAGTCATCCAGGGTGGTTCACGGTCTACAACGATTTTGCCTTGTGTTTCTGTGTGATAATCTCCTACCTGACCGGCTGAATCTTTTGCCTTCACTTGGAAGATGTAGATGCCATCTGGAAAATCGGTTGTATTGGCTGTCATCACAAAATTGGCTGATGTTGTTTGTATATCGGTTTGCCAGGTAAACCAGGTCGGATTGCCCGGTTTTTGGTAGCGAAGATCAAAGGAAACAATACTGGTATTGGGTGCTGCATCACCAGCCCACAATACTCTGAATTCATCATTGTTTTCCGGCCCAACCGGATCTTTGGAGTAAATGACGATAGGTTCACTCGTGGTGGTATCCTGAAAGCCAGTAATATAGGCTGTTGGTTCCAACCATACAGTTGTGGAGGCAGTCGGAACAGTACTCCAATCTGGTACATTGCCCACCTTATCTCGCCCACGAGCACGGAATTCATAGGTTGTGCCGTTTGTGCCACCGATAACATGATAAGAGGTCAACGTGGTACCAGATAGCAGATTTGCCCAAGTGCCGCCAGCAGCACGCCACTGTACATCATAATTTTGAATACCGGAACCATAATCTGTACCGCCTGCCCAATTAAGCGTTTCGCCAGTGGCATCGGTATGAGGCGGCAGCGGTTGAATGGTAACGACGGGCGGGCTGCCATCAATGGTGACACTTTTTTGAATGCTGCCTGAGCCGGAAGGAGCGGGGCCTTCCAAGTTTGTATTATCACGGGCACGCACGTAAAAGCCATAGGTTGTGCCATTGGTTAAGGGGCCAAATGGGGTGCTGGTATGTGTTACTTGTGCTTGCCCAATAATCCAATTGCTGCCGTTATTGCCTGTGTAATACATATCGTACCATTTAATACCAGTGCCACTGTAATCTGTAGCTGACCAGGCGATATTGAAATGGGGGGATGTCCAATTGATGCCGCCGGTATTTACATAGGGAGAGATGGTGGTAACCCAGGCTGCTGGCGGTGTGGAATTGGTTGTGTATTGGACATTCAGGTAAGGTGCGTTGATTTGACCATTGGAACTGTAACGGCGGACGTTGTTAGTAGATTGTTCTTCTCCTACTATTTGAAGTCCAAAGTTGCTGCCCGGGTTGCTGTACCAATTTTGAACCAGGCTGGTGGCGTTGGTAGCGTGCCAGCCAATGGTATTACTCAGGTTTGCTTCCCAGGCAACCTGGCTGCTGCGGCCGGGCTGGTTATTCCAGACAAGTGAGAGGTCTTCCCAATTGCTGTTGTTTGTATATGCATTGTATTTGCGGCTTTGTGTGTCTTCTACTGAGATTAAATAGATATTGAAAGTAGCAGAGGTGATGGTTGCGCCCGCAGGCAGTTGATTGACAGGGAAGCGAAGAAATGGGCGCATTGCGCCATAGCCACCAGGCTGATAACCAAAATACATGTCACCCCAAGACCCATAATTTGTGTTTGGGTTGCCAGAAGAGATGAACGTGGCTTTATCAGCATAAATAATTGCTGAGACCAGCGTTTCTCCTGTGGCTAATGGTTCTACTTTGATGGTTTCGATGTAATCGAGGGGTGGGGTCTCAACGGCCGTTTCCCCTATCTCCTCATCTTGTGCCAGCACACTGCTGCCCAGTGCGGTGAGCAACAAAACGAGCATGAATATGATTAAATTGTTTTTGTTTTTCATTTTGGTTCCTCCAAAAAATTTTATGTTTACCTGTTAAATGGGTTGATCGAGATCGACGAACAGACAAGATTGTAACTTATTTATGACGGTTATGCAGATTTAGTGATGATGATTTGCCGCTGTTTTATAGATTGGACTGGAGTTTGGTGCATTCAGTATTTACCTCTGAATCCGCAACACGATTTGTCAAATCGCATGATACTGATAACGACAAAAACGCCAGTGTCCGATAATGGATACTGGCGTTTTGCCATTACCTGTGCAGGTTGGCGTTACTTTACCCGTAGTAGCTGCTGCCGGTGTTTTTGTATGGCGGTAGGCGACCTGGAAGTGCTTGTTAAAGTAGTTGTCTGTGCTGGTGTCATTTCGATGACTAATTCAGGGCTGTTTGCTCCTTCTCGGCTTGAGAATGTTAACCAACTAGATGAACTGCTTGCCAATCCCAGACTGTATACATCTGCATCATTGATCAGTGATGTGACATCAATTTCTACCCAACTGCCGCTGCTAACCCCGCCAATTGTTTGAAGCAGAATGGCATTTGCTGAATAGTTAAAGCCACTAATTTCAGACTCGACCCAATTGTTATTCAATACTTGATAGATATCGAAGCCTGTACTGTTATTATCTAGCGCATAAAGTCGCAGTGTTGCCTGGCTGATGGAGTCGTTAAGATTTTGAAGATTGAATCGAAAGATGCTATAAGCGAAATACTGTCCATCTTGTCCCACAGCCAAAATGGGTTGGCTACCATAATTTATCCCATTACCCGTGTAAAGAAAGGCATCTGCTTCCGGAGTGAGGGACAACAACGAAGGTGGAGGAACGGTACTCGTTGGTGAAACATTCGGCATGGGGGTATTAGTTGGTGAGGGAGAGACAGGTGTGCTGGTTGATGTGTGGGTGAAGGTGGGCGTGGGTGTTGCGGGAACAGATGTGCTCGTACTTGTCGGTGTATTGGTGGCCGTTGGCAAAGGAGGATTGGTGGCCGTTGCAGTTGGCAAATTTGTAGCAGTGGCTGTCGGAAATGTTCCAAGAGAGCGAATATGAACGAAGTTAAATTTATTATTTTGTGAGTTACTACCATTGGTCAGGGTCAGACGCCCATCGCTGATCATAACAGTGGCTACACCTTCAAACCACCGTGTGGTGCTCGATGGCGCTGCGTTAATAATGGAGACACCTTCGGCCAGAATATGGTAATAGCTATTAAAATAAGCAGGATCTCCAGCCACGAGATAGACTTCATATTCGCCATTGGGTAGTTCGATTTCCCAAATAGCATTATTAGATAAATTGACATGTTGTGAATGGAGGAGTGTATCATAACGCTGGTCGGGTGAATTGCTGTTATTCCGATCTCTGCTTGTTATAGTGATGTTAGAACTCCAGCCGTAAGTGTACCCATTACTTCTTTCTCCAAAAACCGAACCATCATCAATCAAGTAACCATTAGGAATTGGCGCTGAAGCTGGTTGATAATTGATTTGAATATCGATTGCTGGAGTGGGCGGTGGCAGGCTGCTCCATATTTCATTACTGGTTTTGCCAACAAACTGTGCCAGCGGCACCCGGGCTTGTTCGGCGGCAATTGCTTGTTGCAAAGCGGGGCTGCCCAGAGCGGCGAACTGGTCAAGCAGGCTTTGCACGGCTTGCACTTCGGCGGCCGTGACAGTGACCGTATTGCCATTTCCATCCAGGAAGTCTGTCAAATGTGGTTCGAAGAGGAGCAGTGTATCATGGGCTTCTTGGAACAGTGCCGGGTCTGCTTCTACAAGATCCGTGAGTTCCTCTGTGTGGGCGTTGTAAAGGTCTGTGTAATAAAGCCCTGTTTCAGTCTGGCTCATGACATCATCGCGCAAACGGTAGAGCAGGGACAGCATATCGGCTGTTTGCTGCATTTTGCCTAAGAACTGCCGTCCTCGTTTGAGAAGTGAGTCGTTAGCAGATGCTGGCGCTGAAGAATCGTCGCCACCATCTTGGCGCACAATGCCATTATTACTCAAATCATTGCTGGCTAATATTGCAAGGGCGAAGCATTTAATCTTTGGTTTTGGCGTAGGCGTGGGATCGCCCGGAGTAGCTGTGGGCAAAGGCGTGCCAGATAAAAGATATGTATCGACCAAGAAGACATCTTCTGCGCCATTGGTGTCGTTGACAACCAGGTTGGAGGCATAGCTTTCAAAGGCCACAAACCGGCCGTCTCCAGACACTTCCATTTCTCTCACATCTCCATTTGGATACCCGCTGCCATCTTCCGTCAAGGTTATCTGGTTTACATTACCGGTGCCGTGTTCATACCGGTAGATGTTGCCATCACTTGCAATATAAAAGACGTAACGGCCGTTATCAGAAACACGCGGATGGGTATTATCCAAAAAGCTACGATAGCCAGATCGAGAGATTTCTTGATGCTCATCAGTTGGTGAAGCGCGATCATACCAGTATATATACCCTTCGTAAGTGCAAGTAGGAGAGCAAACATCTTCAAAAAATTCATAGGCCAAATAACGGCCGTTACTAGAAAAATCAGCCCCTGCCATATCATCGGGATTACGCGGTAGTGGCGAGATTGTTTTAAGAGTGCCTGTGCCCGTACGATTATAAATGTAAAGAGTACGATCCCCTTTTATCAGGAATTCATTGCCATCCGCCGATATGTCACGCAGGTAACGCAGACCACTAATCGCCGGATTAATAAGGGTAGGGGCATTTTCTCCCGAATTATAAAGCCAAATATTATAGGACGTTGGTGTACCGTTATTAAAGTAGGTGCTTGTGGTGTAACCGACAAGCACAGAATCGTCTACCTGCACAATTTTAATATCCGAATTGCGTATAAGATAGACGCTGCTGTCCGCATCATGGTTTGTCAGGTTTTGCGATTCTCCTGTTGTATGATCATACAGGAACACGTCTTCATGATACGAGCCATAAGCTGCAAAAGCAATGTAGTTACCATCGTCTGAGATAGCAATACTGCCACCATAGCTATTGGTCGCAACCTGTTCGGGTACGCCAGACAGGAGATCATAACGCATGATATCCCCGTCGTTGCTGTAGTAGGCCAGGTATTGACCGGTGCCGGAAATAGCCGGGTTTTTGCCCCCGCTGCCGAGGCTGATTTTGGTGATATAGGCAGCACTGGGCGGTAACGGTGTGGGCGTACCGGCCGGTGTGGGCGTTTCTATTGGTGCGGGTGTATGAGTGGGCGTGCTTGTCGATGTTGGGGCAACATCAAACAAGGGAGCCAGTTTAACGGCATCAACAGCCACCACAAAGCCTGTACCATCATCATCCAGCGTAACATTTCCCACCTCAATAAACTCTGTGCCGTCCAAAGTAAAATGATAACGACCGATATAAACCCAGGGATCAGGAAAGTAGCCATCGGTTTCATCATCCTGATAAGCAGCTTGTGCGACAACGGCTATATGCTCAGTTAAAGGGTCATTGATCGTTGGGTGATGCCAGATTGAATAGACGGCGCCTCGTGTAAAGGTATGGGCTTCGGTATCCGGTATATGGATATAAACCTCGTAATAACCATCTTCTGGCGGAGTTCCACTTGGGGGCAGAATAGTCCATCGAGCCAGGCAAGTAGCAGTAGGTATAGGCGTCGGAGTGGGGCCGAATTCAGTGATGGTCATAAAGCGGAAATCGTCATTATAGCCACCTGTTCCTGTTTGCAAGCATGACGGCAGATTTTCACTGTAATTGGCATCCCCATTGTCTACTGTGATGTATCCTGTTGGCGGTGTAGGTTGGATAACTGGCATCCCTGTGGGATATTGGGCATTGGCATCTGGATTCGCGGGGTAATCAAGCCACAAATCCTCACTGGCCGCACCACGAAATACGGTGGTACCTGGCGCCCAAGGTGTTAAGGAAGGTGTGGCGGGCGGCGTGGTTGTTGGGTTGTAAATAGACCAGGGGTCAGGTGTGGTCTCATTATTCCATCCATATGGGTTAATAGGTCGGTTCGCACCATTGCGCAGTTCAAAATGAAGGTGTTGCCCACAAGTAGGATCATCCTCTACATCAGGGCATGAGTTGTCGTTAGTTGTCCCGGTATTGCCGCTAACCCCAATAATGGCTTGTCGATTGCCTGGATCGCTGGGATCAACGGTTATTTCTTGCCAAAAAGTTACAGCTAACGAGCTTAGATGCCCGTATAAACTTTGATAACCATTGTCATGATTTATTCTGACGTGCAAGCCATAACTATCTTTGTGATTATCTGGCGAGGCCCACTCCGCTCTTGAAACAATACCAGAAGCGGCCGCTAAAACTGGTTCATAACTCAAGGCATAATCAATGCCAGAGTGTTGATCATAACCATACCTATCTTCATTCCGTACCACACCATCATAATGTGTAGTGAAAGAATTGCCATCATCCCCATATTCACTCTCCCATAAAGGGTACTCATGATCAAATACTTTAAGTACTACTTCTTGATCATAGAAAATCGGGCCAAGAAAAGCATCTGTCAACTGGTAGGCTTGAACAGGTCTTTGAAAATAAGCGAACCCTATTGACCCGATGATTGTCCAACAGAACACCTGAATAATAAGGGTAAATACAACTTTTTTGTTCTTCATCTTGTCTCCCTGTTTATGCAAAGCACAAAGCCCTAACAACTTAAGGTAACCACATGATAGACGTGGGTCTACGAAGCCCTGCTGTATCAAAAACTAAATGGTGTTCGCCGGTATCTATATTGATGACATACAAACCATAACCATTTTGTTCACCTAATAACCATTTCCCATCTGGAGACCAAAACACTTGTCCACCCGGTGCGCCCATATTAAGCTTTTCCTCACTTTGCGTAGTCGGGTTTACGATGATGATGCCATAATCGCTTCCTTCCTGATAAATGGTGGCAATCATAGAGCCATCTGGAGACCAGACGGGTGGACTCATATAATCTTTACTTGTCACTTCTTTAATGGCTTGGTTTTCCACATTCCAGATAGAGACTTGACCATCTGAGGCAAACGCCAACTGTCTACTGTCAGGAGACCATGCTGCAAAAGCCAACGAAGGCGGCGCAACCAATTGTCGAATCTCCAGCGTTTTTGTGTTCAAAAGAGACAGCCCTTCATCCTGACCAGATGTAAAAGCCAGCCATTGACTATCGGGTGACCAATACATACTAAAAGTGTGGACGACTGCAACTTCAGTGATGGAAATAAACTTGTTTTGTAAAGTGTCGTAGAGTGTCAGTTTGCGAGGAGATGATGGCATCCAACCGTTTTCAGCCAACCCTGTTGCTGCATTAACATCGAGAGCAAATAAACTCCCATCCGGGGAGCCTACTAACTCTCTTATATAGTTATAGGGTTCTCCCTCTATAGGATCGGGAGAATTGTCTGTCAATAGTTTAGGTAGTGAACCATCTAGCGACGCTAGTTCGAGGTTAGAAGATTGAGGATAAACGACTGCCTGACTATCTGGCAGCCAGCTAAGACTATATCGGGATTCCAGAGACTTTTGATTATCAATACGACTGACAGAGCCATCGGTAAATTGGTAAATATGGATTTTGTAGGTCGAGCCTTCGGAAACGAGCAAGGCCAATTTTGTTTTGTCAGGCGAAAGGTATGATTGTGGGAGGGCTGACAACTCTGTAAGCAGTGGTTGAATTGTCCATTGATCAGGTGATGCTCCTGGCACTGCCTCGTATAAGCCAGTCGTTGCCGGGAGACCCCCTGGGCCATCTAGGCCAGGTCCTTCACGTTGATCCCACAGAAAGACAATACGTCCCTGCGTAAAAGGAGGTATTGTGGCAGTGGGTAATGGCGTAGCCGTTTCCGTTACTGTGGGCAGTGGCGTTGCCGTAGCCGTGGCAGGAAGTGTTGACGTTTGTGTTGGCTCAATAGGCGTGGCTGTAGCTGTAGTC
>JACSSI010000209.1 GCA_014879345.1 Anaerolineae bacterium
TGAAGTAAGTTAGAAAACGGCTGAGGTCGCTGTCTCTTTCATCTAATGATAGCCAGGCAAACGGCCGTTCGCAGTCAGCAATCCATTCACTAACCAACGTCGTCTTGCCAAAACCGGCTGGAGCGGAGATGAGAGTCAGTTTGCGGTGCAAGCCTTGGTTGAGTTTTTGGATGAGATGGGGACGGGGGATGAAAAACGGCCGTATGCGCGGTACATACAATTTCGTTTGCAGCAAGTCACCAGACATGGAGCCATTCATGACTCCATTATATTTAGAAAGGAAGGTGGGGGCGAGAAACGGCCGTTCAATACAATTCCCCGCCGTAATCAATCCTGCCACCGAAATCTTGTGGCACTAAAGACAGCTTTGGTACGCATTTGCTTGCCCCCTTTTTCTAGATTTTGGGCCATTGGAAGAAGAGAACGGCCGTTACTATGCCCAGGTTAATCAGCACGCCGACCAGCCCCTTGTCATCCATATCTTGCCAACGACCATCCCAGCAAAGAATATAGATGCTGCACGAAAAAACAGCCGATCCCACAACCACAGATGACCACCAAGAGTGCTTCAAGAGCAACCCTACGCCACCAACTGTAAAACCGATGGCAGCCAATATGAGCAAAGTACTCGTCAGCCATCTGGTCATCCCATCACTCAGCAACCAGGAAAAAGCCCACGAGCCATCTGGCCAAACCATCCCCGGTTGTAGCTCGAACATTCGCCTGCTTTGGCCAAAGTAAAGTAGATGCACCAGACCATGCAACACAATGAATACGCCAAAAATTATTTTAAACATGGAAATTACTCCAAATTAGCTGTTTGCGACAACAAATCTATGCAACAAATCCAACATGTACTTGTTGTCGTTTGAGTTCATGACCAATTCCGGCCACAAACGAAACAATGTACAGAATGGCTGAAGCCAATACCAAAAGCAATGCCCTGTTCTGAATCGTTTCTGGTTCTGTGAGGCCAGGGAAATAGCCGAAAATTGCCATTTCTAAACCGACTAGCATAATGGCTGTTGCCAGCGTAAGCGTGATAGGCCACAGTTTAGATAAGAATGGCCAACTACGCTGTGGCAGCACTTTGCGCCACCAGTTCAACGGCTTATTCATCCGGGTGGCAAAAGCCCAAGCAGGGATAAAGAAAGCAAGTTGCCCAATGCCACCGCCAAACAAGAAAAGCAGAATAAACAATCCCAAGAAAACGGTTGGTCCATGTTTCGTTGGTAGGAACCAAATGGACCAAATCACAATCGCTATGCCCAAAGCCATCGAGAGCACACCAGTAATCAGGAAATTGGGGATGATAGTAAACGCATCCTCTGTGCCCAATACCCAAAACCGCTGCGCTTCCCCAATCGCCGCAATGAATAGACCATCCGCCGGTTTGTTCCCCTGCAAAAACTCAAAAAAACCGTGATTAAACCCGGCAAAGCCAAATAGTACGCCAACGGTTGTGGCGATGACTCGCGTTGCGTTGAGGTTGTCAAAAGATGTTCTTTGATTATCTTCTATTGCTATTTTCATTTCCTTTCTCCTGAAAAAATGGTTCACGGAATACCGACAAAAGCACAAACCCTTGCTGGTGAAGGTGGCGTATCAGCCCAATGAGGCCAGACTGATCGGCGTAGATGATGAGACGGCTGTTTGCTCCATTTAACCTGACGCCTTGCACTTGAATCGGGCTGGCGGCATTAAAAACAGCCTCATCAACCTCATCCTGCACCTCAACATGGTAAGTGTAGATGCCCTGCATCTCCTTTCGCTCCTTGAATCAAAATCATGCACGTATCTTGCCAAAAAACGATACAAGGCAGGCCACATGAAGATGTAGTTTGTGATGGCATTTGATGTAGGTTGTCAATCCGTTGGAGTTTACAGAAGTTCTAATTGGCGGGCGGCCGAAATAGCTTGGGTACGATTGTTCACGTTGAGTTTGCCATAAAGTGCTTTGACGTGGTAACGGACGGTGTTTAGGGAGATGAATAACTGAGTGGCAATTTCTTTATACTTCAGCCCATCGGCCATAAGACGCAGCACTTCTAGCTCCCGCTCGGATAATGGCTCAACCAGGAATGATACCTGGTCTATTGTGCTGGGCGATTGCAAATGCGTGAAGGCGGCCAGGATGTTATTGATATAACCTTTTGAAACACGCCCAAACTGGCGGCTTTGGGTCAGAGCATGGGCCACAGGCTGGCCTTGCTCCACAAAAACACCAATGAACCCTTCTGTCTCAGCCAGTTCCAAGGCGTTGACATAATCAGAATGACTGGCTTGAATCTCTCCACATGCAGCATACATCTGGGCGCGAAGCAAATACGTCGTTAGTGCGACAAGGGTTTTCTGACTTTGAAGGGTTGCGGTTATCAAGCGATTGGCTAAATCAATTCCTGCTTTTAATTTATCTGGCGTACGGCCGTTCTTTGCCAAATTCAAGAGATAACGCAGACTACTATTGTACAATAATCCCAGTGAATGAGAGATTGCCTGCTCAGAAGGGAAATCGGGGAAAATGAATTGATCCTGAAATGAGAAACCCTGCCTTCGCAGCGCCAGCTCTGCCGCCGCCGGGCGATTACAGGCCAGGTAGAGATTAACTTGTTGGGCAGTAACTTCTTGCCGGATATATTCGGGTAATTCTACTGGTAATAGGTTAACGGCCGTTTGTATTTCCTCCAGAGCCGCTTCAAGATCGCCTTCAATTTGGGCCAGCCGGGAGAGGGTTACATGGCCTAAAACAACCGCAGTATTATAACCGCCGAAACGACTCAACTGTAGCGAACGCTGGGTATACTGTCGTGCCCGGTCTAACTGATACCATTGAATAAACAGTTCTCCCAACACCCCATACACAACGGCGCTCATAGGGGGCAGCGAACCGGATTGTTCGTTTCGCTCGTCAATAGGAGCAGCAATCTCATAGGCTAGATGCAGTTTCCCATGTTCAAGCGCTATCATCGCCAGATTAGTCATACTCATCATTTCGGCGACAAGATTTTCCGCCGCCCGGCCATACTGGATGGCTAGTTGATAAAAGTGGACAGCACGGTCGAATTCTAAACTGGCCTGGCAAACAGAACCTAACGCATAATAAGCCAGACTACGCACCCGGTCGTCCTGTTCTGGCACGATGGCTAGGGCATGTTCCGCCTTCGATTTACTTTCGGCCAGCTTGCCTTCCATGTATAACACCAAAGATTGCATGACCAGCCAATCGGCTTTGAGTGACGTTTCGGCTTCAGTTTGCTGTAATATGGGGTCATTATCCAGAGTCGCATGCAGTTGCTCCAGGTATGGCGAAGCCTGCGGGTACGCGCCACGCAACAAGTGCATCCAAGCAAAGGCCAGGTTAGTGCGCGGGCTTTGCGAACGCCACCGTTCAGGAATTGCTTCCACCCAACCATTGACCGTTTTCACAAACCCTTGCATGATCATCTGCATCGCGTAACTTTCTAGCAGATCAACAGCCATTTCATAATCCTGGGCCGCCAAGGCATGATGGATAGCCATGTTGATCATATTTGCTTGCACATACCATTGGCTGGCACGTTGATGGAGCACGGCCGTTTCTTCACCCCGCAGCACATGTTGACGATCCCTCAAGAGGTCCCTAAACAAGTGATGGTAGCGATACCATTCTCCTTCGTCATCCAGCGGAATGAGAAAGAGGTTGGCATTGAACAGACGCTCTAGCAGGAAACGGCCGTCTGTCCGTTCCGTAACGGCATTGCATAAATCTCCATGTAACTTGTCCAAAATGGCAGTTTGGAGCAAGAACTGCCGCATCTCTTCGGACTGCTGGTCAAGGACCTGTTCAGTGAGATAACTCAAAAAGAACCGGTGACTGCCGCTTAGTTGAGCAATAAAAGCAGATGGATCAGACTCATTTTGAACAGATAACGATGATTGCAGGGCAATACCCGCCAATTGCAAACCGACAATCCACCCCTCACTCTTTTTTTCTAAAGCAGCAATATCTTTTGGAGAAAGAGAAAGCCCCAACGTCTCAAGAAAAATTGCCGTATCATGGGTGTTAAACCGCAAATCTCGCGCCCGAATCTCAGTCAAAAGATTATTGGCTCGCAAACGAGCTAGCGGCAAAGGAGGGTCTTCCCGAGTAATCAGCACCAGGTGCAACGGTGGGGGAATATTTGCGATAAGGTTCTCCAAAAATTGGAGGATGAAACGATCCTGGATTACATGGAAATCATCCAAAACTAACAGAAAATGGTCTGCCAATGCCAGCATGTTATTGATGAGTGTTGTACTGATGATCTCGGCCGGAGAAAGCTGACCAGCGCTCAGCAGGTCTTCGCTATCCTGGCCCAGAGTCATGTCTACTTTTTGTAGCGCAGCAATAAAATAGGTAACAAAACGCCTGGGATCATCATCCCCGTTATCAAGAGAGAGCCAGGTAGCAGGATAATCCAATGTGTGTATCCATTCGCTGATGCAAGTGGTTTTGCCAAAACCTGCTGGAGCGGAGATGAGAGTCAGTTTGCGGTGCAAGCCTTGGTTGAGCTTTTGGATGAGGTGTGGACGGGGAACGAAAGACGGCCGTAAACGGGGCGTATATAGTTTCGTTTGCAATAAGTCGCCAGGCATGCGGTCAGTATACGGAAAGGTTAAAAGTTTGACCAGATTTATGACGCTTTACGTTATCGCGAATTGGTTAAGAACTGTTAGCTGACCAACAAACCAAACAGATACAGACCCAAGCCAAACGCCACATGATTCAGCAAACTGCGCATTCTGGCCTGAGCCGGATTTGCCGTTTTGGCGGCGGCAATCCCCAGCCCAAATGCAGGTTGCATGATGAAGAAAGGGGCAACAACCGTGCCCATACCAAAAAGAAGTGCGGGAAACAACGTTGGTTGCTGAAGCCAGTCAGACCCCACAATTGCCACAAAAACAATGGCAAATGAGACGCCAATGGTGTAATGAGCCAGCCACCCGACCATACATTCTGCACTTTTGGCTGGCGAAGCGGCAATATTCGTATGCCGGAACGTGCCTTCCGGCATATATCGCAGCCAGCGCCCCACGAGACAAATATTGGACGGCGTAATTTTAAAAGCCTGCTTTAGAAACAATCCCCACAGATCAAACGTCAGCGTTGCCCCAAGCCCTATCAAGATGGTTTGTACGAAAAGAAGCACGAAACTATTCATGAGACACTTGTTTGTAAATCACTATTTGCACTGGATTCAACCAAATTTACCGAAAGCAATGGCACACCCAGGTCGCGCACTTTTTTGAGTAAGCCGTGGAGCGCAGCCTGGTCAACGATTGGGCCAGTCAGGAGCGTGTTGCCATCTGCTTCTAACGTGATGGTCAGCCCTGCAAACCAATCCGCCCACTGCTGGCTTACGTGGCCTTTAATCCTGATTTGGTAAATCGCGGGTTGATCCATGTCCGGTTGTTCATCTGTCATGCTTACGGCCCACAGCGATGACAACATTCCCTTTTTTATGGCCTGCATCCACATAGCGGTGCGCCTCGACCATCTGTTCAAGTGGATAACAGCGGTCAATCACCGCTTTCATCTCCCCCGCTTCAATCAACTCGCGGATGAAGACCAAATTTTCCAAACTTTCTTTTGAGTTCAGTCTGGCAATGGTCACGTAGCTTCCATGCGGGGCGAGCGCTTTGGCGTATGTTGATTTGGGGAGTTTAGCAACCGTATCAAAGATAAGGTCATACCGTTCTTCTCTGGCTGCAAAATCATTTTTTGTGTAATCGAGGACGTGATCGGCTCCTAGCGATTGCACCATATCCAGGTTGGCTGTGCTGCAAACGCCAGTCACGTCTGCGCCAAAATAGCGGGCAAGCTGAATTGCATAAGTGCCTACGCTTCCCGATGCGCCATAGATCAGAACTTTTTGTCCGCGCTGAATATTTCCCTTGCGCAGCAAGCGTAGGGCTGTCGTTGCGCCAATGGGAACGGCCGTTGCTTCCTCATATGTCATATTGGCTGGTTTGATTGCTACCATCGCCGCTTCAGGCAAACATTTATATTCCGCATAAGCACCGAAATTCTGCGTAAGCGTTGAGGCAAATACCTCGTCGCCCACCTTAAAGCGCGTTACGGCACTGCCGATGGCTTCCACTTCACCAGCAAGCTCCATACCGTAGATGGGATGTTTGGGCTTTGTGATACCTAGTGTGAGCCGAGCGGGAAGCCAGAACAGAGGCGGAACGGTAAAACTGCGCATTCGACAATCCCCGGCTGTCACGCTGGTGGCAGCCACTTTGATCAATAGTTCATTCTCTTTTGGCGTTGGTTTTTCAACCGCTTTCAGTTGAAGTACGTCCGGTGCCCCATATTGAGTTGCTACAATTGCTTTCATTTTAAAACCCTTCCTTTTGTGCGTATTCTCACTGCATATCAGAAATAAAGGTGGCTGGGAAACGGCCGTTTTTAGATGATTGCCGGTGGATAGCCCATTCAGCCACCGCCAGATTAATCACCCAGGCCGCGCCCATTAAAACTGCATTTTCAAATTCATTCGGCGTCCCCAAAATCACGGCTCCAACTATCCCCGTCAATACTTGTGTGCCAGCACCCAGCCCAATGGCATAGGCGCGGGTCATCCAGGCGCGGTGTCCCGCGATGTCCCGCTGGCGAATGGCCACAAAGCCCAGGACAATCGCCAGAACCATGCCCGTCCCAAAGAAGAGCCGCAGCCCATACAGCAGGTCACTGGCATCTTCCGCGCGGGGGTAAAAGATTGTCATCCACAGCCCCGAAAGCCCAACAACAAGTCCGCACGGAACCAGAATTCGCCCAGCCCAACGATGCCACTTATTGCCACGCTGCCACAGGCGGCTCACAAACTGCAATGCACCAAAAATGGCGAAAATGCCAGCCCCGACGATATGCAGCACCACCGGGTAAGGCGAGGCAAAGAAACGGGCATTTTCCGGTGTGATTTCCGCACCGCTCGCCAATTCATTCAGTCGCACAACACCGAAGATGAGGGGGATGATGCTCAGTAGAATCAGAGCGGGCACCAGCCATACGGCCGTACTTTTTCTGCTTCTCATTTTGGTTTTCTGAGTCAAATCACGAGTCTGGTCATTATGATAGGTATTTGCTTTCATCTTTAACTCCTTGGAGAAATTTTCACCTTTCAAATAGACAAGTGTTCGTGTGAACACTTGTCTACTTTCTGAAATCTCAGGCAATCTGACCTGATTCTGGCGTGACAACTTTCTGGTCAGAAAAAGATTCAACTGTTTTCTCTTGCCGTTCGGAAAAGAGCGCGTATCCCAGCCATGCCAGCGCAAGTCCGTATGGGAGCATCACCAAAGATTGGTATTCTGGGGAAACAAGCAGTGCGCCAACGGGAGCCAGCGTCGCGCCCAAGATGAACACAACACCTGCCCCGCGTGGCAAAATGCCAGCGCGGAATGTGGCAATACCAAACAACAGGGGGCCTAAGAGATACAGGGGGTCGGATAGCCTCCACAATGTTGGGAGAATCCCAAGGTCAATCTCGCTGGCAATGCCGGTAAACATGCCCAGGAAACCTGCCACAAATGTTGGCAATGCAACCGCCAACCGTGGCAGGATAAATGCTTCCACGAAAGAAAAGGGCATAACAAGCGCCAACCAGATAGTAAACAGGATAAAACCAACCAGACCCAGCCAGCCAGCCTTTTCCGCTTGCCGGACATAGATTCCCACCATGCCAAACAGGCCAAA
>JACSSI010000210.1 GCA_014879345.1 Anaerolineae bacterium
TGCCGAGGGCGAAGGTGTTGGGCAGGGCGACTGATGCCCGGAATTCTGTTTGGGCGCGGTCGTAGCCATCTTGCAGCAGGTTGAGCATGCCGTAATCGTGAAGGATGTCGATGGGTTCTGTGCCGAAATCGCCGGGCGGGGTGATTTGCCCCAGACCTGCTTTGCTAATGGCTTCGTAGAGGGTGACACCACGGTTAGCGGTTTCGCTGTAGATGTTGTTTTTTTGGGGCGTGTCCGGTTTGTGTAATGCTTCCGGATCATGTTTGATATGCCCCACGTGATAGAAGGTATGCATGATCCACCAGTCATTTGATAGGACTTTGGTACTACTATTTGTAATTTAACACCTAAACAATGCATTCGGCAACTGTTTGGGTTAGGCAACGGCCGTTGATCCTCCTCTTCTGTTATCACCTGCGGCAACTAAACGGCCGTTTTCCGTGCGTGAAACAGAGTGAGCCCCACCGTAATAAATACTGCGTGTCGGCCAGCGGTTGACAGGGTAGCCCCACTTTTCGAGTTGATCAACGGCGGCGGGATTGTAACCATGTTCGCATTGCAGGATGCCATTTTCCAGGTGGACGCGGGCGGTGTTGACTGTTTCATGGAGGGGCATTTTGAAGTCGAGCAGGTTGCTGAGGACCTGGAGGATGGCACTGCGAATGCGCTCGCTGCCACCACTGCCCACGACAAGGCGCGTTTTGCCATTTTTGAGGACGATGGTGGGGGTCATCATGCTGGGGATGCGTTGTCCGGCGGGACGGGTGTGGAAGCCGTGTGGATGCAGATCTGCTTCGCCGAGGATGTTGTTGGGGATGCAGCCGGTGCCAGGGACGACGAAGCCTGCGGATTCGCCAGCGGTGGTCGTGAGGCTGACAGCCAGCCCGTCGCCGTCGATGACGCTGAGATGGCTGGTATTGCCGCCTCCTTTTTTCTCGGGAATGCCTGGGTTGAAACGGCCGTTTCTCATCCCGTCCGCTATCTCATCTTTGTAGCACTGCACATGTTGTTTACTCAGGAAATGAGAGATAGCTTCTGGCAGGGGGAGTTGTTCGCTGTCAATGTCCCACCGGCGGCGGGCGCGGGAAGTGGCGGCCATTACTTCGTATAGCAGGCGCAAATGTTCGGCTGAACCGTGAGCGTATTGGGCCACATCAAAATAGGCGAGTAGTTTCATGCTAAAGGTGGTGAGAATACCGCCTGTGGAACTGGGCGGCGGCAGCAGAAGTTCATACCCTCGGTAAGGGAGCCGGATGGAATCATGGGTGAGAACTTGATAATTCTGTAAATCGGCAGCGGTGAGCAGCCCTCCGTTTTTTTGTTGATCGGCGAGGATGGCTTGGGCTAAACGGCCGTTTCTGGCATATCTTTCTCCTTCTTTGGCTAGATTTTCGAGTGTTTCCGCCAGGTGAGGAATGAATAGTTTTTCTCCGGCTTGAATCATGTTGCCATGTGGGGCAAAGATTTCTTGCATACTGGGCGTGTGGGTGTAGATGGGGGTGAGCAGCGCACATGTCTCTGCCTGGAAGGGTGAGAGGAGGTAGCCTTCACGAGCTAGTTTGATAGCGGGTTGGAGGAGCACAGGCAAAGGTAAACGGCCATGGTCGGCAGCCAGTTGGCATAGGCCGACAATATTGCCGGGAACGGCCACGGATGCCCGCCCTAAATGGAAACTTTGGGTGGTGGCGATGAAGTCGATGATAACTTCGGCAAAGTCTTTAACAGCCGGGTGCGACCCTGCCGTGCCAGAGGTGTCACCACCTAAACCAGGGGTGTCACCACCTAAACCCGGGGTAGTGGAAAAGAAATCATAGACGAGGGAACGGCCGTTTCTGGGGTCGTAGAGATGGGCAAGGCCACTGCCACCCAGATGAACGACACCAATTTCAGCAATAAAAGAAGCAAATGCGGCTGCGACGGCAGCATCAACGGCATTGCCTCCTTGTTTGAGCATAGCGGCACCGGCCGCTGCGGTTTCTGGTCCTCCAGCGGCAATTACACCCGACATGAGCACCTCCTTTTTGCGCGCATAAGTTTACCAAATTGGCAGGGGATTAACAGGTTTGCTGCTACTATGAAAATCCTGGTTGCAGAAACGGGTTTGTGGCTCTCTCCTGGCCGATAGTGGTAGCCGGCCCGTGACCAGAGAGAACGTGGGTTTTGTCGGGTAAAACCAGCAGTTCTTCGCGGATGGATTTTATGAGCAGCGGCAGGCTGCCACCTGGAAAATCGGTGCGGCCAATGCTTTGATTGAAGAGGACATCGCCGTCAAAGACAACATCATGTTCACGCAAGTAAAAGCTGACGTGTCCCGGGGCATGACCCGGTGTAAACAGCACTTCTAAAGTGAGATTGCCGATGGTAATGGTCTCGCCCGGGGTTAACATAATATCAGGAGGAGGCGGTGGCGCGATGCGGATTTGCCAGGCCATCGCCTGGAGGAAGGCGGTGTCTAACATCTCAACTGCCTCTGGGTGGATGTAGACGGGTGCAGCTACTTCCTGTTTTAATTCAGCCAGACCGCCTACGTGGTCGAAGTGACTGTGGGTGAGCAGGATGTGGGTGATGGTGAATCCTTGCTCGGTGGCGGTGGCTGCCAGGGAACGGCCGTTCCACGAGGGATCAATAATGGCGGCCTCCATCGTCTCGTCACAACCGAGCAGATAGCAGTTTGTTTGCAGGGGGCCGAGGGGCATTTGTAAGATGGTGGGCATGACAGTTCCTGTGTGTAAAAAAGATGAGTTAACAAAGATACCAATTAACGGCCGTTTTTACCATCTCCCCATTCCCGCCATTCACGTTCAAGGGTGGCATAAAGCAGCGTATCCCAATAACGACCCTTGAAAAACTCGTTTTCCCGCAATCTGCCTTCAAATTGCATACCAACCTTTTCCAGCACCCGTGCTGACCCTATATTTTCTGCCAGACAATGAGTTGTGATGCGGTGTAAGCCGAACTGAGTGAAACCCAAGTTGACCATCGCTTGTGCCGCTTCTGTGGCGTACCCTTTCCCCCAATACTTTGGAGACAATTCGTAACCGATGTCAGCTTCAAAGGCGTCAGCAGATTTCAAGCGCAGCCCACAGTTGCCAATAAGCTGCCCCGTTTCCTTGAGAACAATGGCGAGTTGAAATTTGGTGCGTGGTTGAGCAATTTGGAAGTCGAGAAACATCTGCACGAAGGCTTGAACGTCTGCGGCCGTGCGCTCAGTCCAGGCATAATACTGCAAGTAGCGTGGGTCTTGCTGATAAGCGAGAATGGCAGGCCAATCGTTTTCCCTGAATTCACGCAGGTTAAGATGGGCAGTGCTTAATTCCATTTATTTGATAATGAGCGCCAATACCGGTCAGTTCCCTGAGCCTGTCGCAGGGAATCGGTTGTACACATGCTTAGACCTCGATTGCGCTGAACAGTTACCACAATAATTTACGGCAAAGGTATGATTACCAGAACTGTTGTACCTTGCGGCCCTGTCGCTTCAATTTCTATGCTGCCTCTCAGACTTTGAACAATCAGAGATCCTAAATACAAACCAAGACCCGATGTGCCGCCGGTTTTTTTGGTTGGCACTGGTCGCGTAAAAAGGCGCGGCAATATCGAGTCAGGAATGCCAGAACCCGTATCTATTACCCTTACTTTGATCAAATTGCCATCAAGCTTACTTACAATATCAAGCCGGCCTCCTTCTGGCATAGCTCGACAAGCATTGTTCGCAAGATTAGTAAACACTTCTGTAATTTGTCCAATCGGCCAGTCAAAAACTATATTATCCAAGTTTTCATCTAGTTCAGTACTAATTACAATTTCATCATCTTTTATAACTGCCTGCCACTGGGTTAAGGTTTGTTTCGCCACGTCTAGCAGGATTCTATTCAGATTCATCCGTTGGCGTTCGCCACGAAGCGCCTCTTGTATTCGATAAATAATTTGCGCGGTATAATGAACATTCCTATCTATTATGTCAAGAATTTCTACAGTGTCCTCATCTTCAGCATCAACCCTTTTACGGAGACGCTCAATATTAGGGGAAACAATATTAAGGGTATTATTAATCCTGTGCTGAATGGCACCTAGTGCCGTACCCAAAGTTGCCAAATCTTGCGTAGCCTTTAGTTCTGCCTCAATATTTCGTTGCCGACCAAGCCTTTCCCGTTTTTCTAGGCTTGCTTCAATGAAGTTTTTTTCATCTTGACTAATTTCTTCTGGCCTTCGTTCCATCCAATAGGATGCATCCACGGCTGTTAACTCTGAAAGTAAAGCCCCCTCATCACGTTCATTCTTTTGCCAATAATGCATGGCATTTCGGACATATTCTTGTAACTTTCGGAAATCTCTATTTTTTGCCATCCACTCTTGTAGACGAATCCAGCATTGAACCAATGCTTCATGAATCATCTCTACCGTCTCTTGATCGAATTCATCTCTGTCTGTTACCAACAAGCGGTCGTTGGTAAGTCGTTGCACGATTGCCCAATCATCTGCCACTAACTCTGAGCGCAATGCCAATCGACGTGTATCTTCAGTGCCTTCGCCCGGACGAACTAACTGCAAAAATATTCGTTCTACGCGCTCTTTTTCCACATCATTTAAACCTGCATAAATCTGTTCCGCATGACGAACCAATGCCCCTTTTACTTGCCCAATCTGCTCATAGGCTACATGTGTCAATTTTCGATTTCCAGTTTGCCATTCCCATAACAAAGTCAGTGTAAACTCTAGAAGTGGTAAGCTGTTCTCTTCTTTTCCTACATCGTTCAAAATCCGCTCTACCAATTTTGTTTCAAAATAGACACCTGCACGCCTTGCCGGTTCTTGAATTGCTTTTAACATGGCATCTGAGGTCATGGGACCTAATTTCAGGTCGTTGTTTTGCAGTGCCGCAACCATGGGCGGGTATTTCAACACATGTTCCATAAAGTCTGCCCGAAGGGCGAGAACTAAATGTTGAGAATTTGCAGGCGTAAAATTGGTATCAAAAGTGTCTAGCAATAAATCGAGAAATTGTTGCCGGATTTCTATATCTGATGTGAGCGTATACAACTCTTCAAATTGATCAGCAATGAGGAGGATGCGGGTGTTAGGGTTATGTTGCTGTAATATTATTTCTTGAATATCAGTGAGTGAAACCTGACCTAATCGTAAATTGTTAGCTAGTTCAGGTATTATGGGTAGTCGCTCTGAATTTGTTAAATCTGGTTCTATATATGGAAGTAAGGCAGCAGCTAATGCAGTGAATGGTCTAGACCCAGGTCGAAAACTGGCAATCAACCAGTTCCCTGTTTGTTTGAACTTAGGAACCAACCCAGCAAAAACAACAGAAGACTTGCCACTGCCTGATGAACCAACAACAGCAACTAAGGGTTTTTGATTTACTAATGAGAAAAGCTGTTCCGTGAATTCCTCGCGTCCGTAGAAGTTTGGAGCGTCCATTTCATAAAATGGAAACAGTCCCCGATAGGGGCAAGGAATATCTGGAGATGTATTACCAGGCCATTGAATACCAGGGCGTTCAACTGCTAATTTTGCCAGTAATTCATCTAGCCGATCCCGTCTTTGTAAAAAAGTAATGAGTTCACGAACTTTGTCGCTTTTACTTTCGCCTCTCAATTCTTCATAATCAACCGCTATATCGAAGAGAAGTGTTTTTAATTCTTCGATGTTGAAATAGCGAATTATCAACTGGCGTAAATGTTGGGCATTTGAGTGATATGTGGATGGCTCTTCGTTGTTCATTCTTTCCCTTTTTTGGCAACCAGGCTCAACTTATTTTGGACGTTCTTATTGTGCCGTATATTAGTGACTTTTTCAATGGCAGATCTAGATGGAGAAGGTGCTTTATTTGTTTGGGGAGTTTGCAAAGTAACGGCCGTTTCCACCTAAATATAACACTTCTCCAATCCTCTGGTAACAACGGCCGTTTTACGATAAAGTCTTAACATGGAACTGCTGTATATAGATGGTCTCCCGCCCACCATAGGCAAAGGCGGCATTGTTCGGCTGCTCATTGAACAAGGTGGGCTAAACAAAGAGCGCATCGGTAAAATTCACCTGAACGGCGGTCTTGCTACTGCTGAAGTGGCCGATGGGTATGCCACGCGCCTGGTACGGGTGCTCGATGGCTGCATCGTGGAAACACGTCATGTGCGCGTCTGGCAGCAGCCCACCAGCAGCAGCAATCCCCATTTCGCGCAATTGCGCCGCTGGCTGGCACTTGAAGCCAAAGCTGAAAAAGAGCAGGCGCAGCAAGAACAGCAGTCCCAATCCTTGCGTGAAAACGCCCACACCCTGACCCGCCTCGTCATGCGTTCAGAAGAAGTAGGTATGGGTGAACGGTTCATCATCCGCTTTTCGCCGCGCAGCGAGCAAACCAAACTCCCCTTCAGCCACCTGTCATCCGGTTCTCCCATTTTGCTCACCGAAGAAGGCACAGCGCAGCCTCAATCCTGGCGCGGCGTCATCAGCCGTCTCAGCAGCCAAAGCGTCGATGTGGCGTTCAACCAGTCGCCTGAAACCGAGGCCAGTACCTTCCGCATTGACCTTGCCAGCGACGAAATTACACGCCAACGCATGGAACGTGCCTTGACTCGTGTTGAAACCGCCAGTGGCAGAACGGCCGTTTTGCGAGACGTTCTGTTGGGCAATCAACCAGCCGCCTTCGACAGCAGTCATGTACCCACCCACGTCAGCGCCCACATCAACCATCTCAACCCATCCCAACAAGAGGCGGTGCGCCACGCTCTGGCCGCTGAAGACATCGCCATCATCCACGGCCCGCCCGGCACGGGCAAAACCACCACCGTGGCGGCGCTAATTAGAACGGCCGTTGCGCACGGCAGTCACGTCCTGGCCTGTGCCCCCAGCAATCTCGCCGTCGATAACCTGGCCGAACAGTTAGCAGCCGATGGCATTTCATTGGTGCGACTAGGCCATCCGGTGCGCATTTTGCCCGAACTGCAAGCCTACACCCTGGACGCCCTCGTGCAAGAACAAGATGATTACCAACTCGCCAAAAAACTGCGTAAAGAAGCGTTCGGACTCCATGGGCAGGCAGATAAGTTCCGTCGGGTCAAACCAGAACCGGGCGAGAAAAAATCCCTGCGTGACATGGCAGCAGATCGACTCGATGAAGCGCGGCAGCTAGAAGCCAACGCCATCGAGCGCGTTTTGGATCAAGCCGCCGTCATTTTGTCCACGCTGACGGGTCTCGACAGCGCCATTTTAGGCCAGCGCGAATTTGACCTGTGCGTTATCGACGAGGCCGGACAAAGTACGGAACCGGCCACCTGGATTCCCATCGTGCGCAGCCAGCGGCTGGTGCTGGCGGGCGACCATCAACAACTGCCGCCCACCATCCTGTCACGCCAGGCAGAACAGGAAGGCTTTGGTGTCAGTCTGCTGGAACAAATCATGAAACGGGATGGCGCTGCCGTCGCCCGCCGCCTTGATGTGCAGTATCGCATGAACCGGCAGATTATGGATTTTAGCGCTAACGAGTTCTACGAGGGCAGTTTGCAAGCCGACGCGACTGTGCAAGACCACCTCCTGTGTGAGTTGCCTGGGGTAGTGCGAAATGAGCTGACGGAAACGGCCGTTACCTACATAGATACCGCCGGTGCAGGCTACGACGACATCCAGCCCACCAACAGCGACAGCCGCAGCAACCCGGAAGAAGCCGCACTCGTCGTCAAAAAAGTGCAGCA
>JACSSI010000211.1 GCA_014879345.1 Anaerolineae bacterium
TTTAGCTTTACGGGAAACGGCCGTTGTCGTTGCGTTTCCACGGAGAAGGATATACCACGCGCCCCTCATAAGGCAATAAAACTCAGATCGGATTCATGACAGCCTCAACCATCGTCTCGTTTTCCTGGATGTCGATACCCATCCGCGCCATATCTGCCAGAAAACGGGTTGGCTCCACAATCAGGGCTTGCCAGTGCAAACCGGGCTGCCTGACTGTGCCATCAACCAGTTGCAGGAGGCATGCCACCGCCGGAATGGCTGTAAAAACATAGCCATCCTCATGCGTCAGTTGCAGGTCGAGTGAATAAGCACTGCCAGCCCTCTTTCCCCGCGCTTCCAGACGTAAGACAGTGCCATATGGGGGACGGGAAAACGTGTGTAAACTCCATAGTAGCAAGCGTCCCAACGGCCGTTTCCACCCCACATGTATCTTCACCCCCACCGCCACAATCGGCATGATCAACCAATCCGTAAACCAGTTAAAACCGCCCACAAAAAAGCCAGTGTCCTGTAAACTGGGAATCAATTCAGGCAACCTTCGCATTTCAGCCAGCCCCATCGGCACGGCATACTGCTTGCCAAATGGCTCGCCGTAATCAAGTGTCAACAGGCCGCCCATACCCATCATTGGTGATTTGTGCCAACGGCCGTTCCGATAATAACTGGAATCCATGCCCATGAACTCACCGGCCATTTCCTCGGCCGTATCGACGCCAACATCATAATGCCGCCAATCAATTTTGATGACGCTGGCGACATTGGCCTGTTGCAACTGGTCAAAGCGCGACCCCGCATAACGTACCAATGCCGCAGGCACACCGGGATGAAAGCCGCCATCGGTGACAAAACAAAGCCCTGCTGCTTCAATTTCCGGGGCTAACTGGCGTAAAACGGCCGTTTTCTCTTCAGAAAAGTTCACATCAAAATAATCCACGCCAGCCGCCAAACACGCCCGCGCCACCTGCTCCGTATATTGCACGGTTGAGGAAGCCACTACCACCATATCCACGCCAGCAAACGCCGCCTCCAAACTGGAATGACTGGCCGCATCAACGGTAACGGCCGTTGCCCGTCCGCCCCCAAACTTACCCTCCAACTCAGCGACCAGCGCCTTCCCATTTGCCACATTCCGACCGGCAACCACTACAGTTACATCTGTTTCTTGCAGCAGGAGATCGCATAACGGCCGTCCCGTACTGCCATAACCGCCTAAAACCAAAATCGTCTTGTTCATAGCTCCACCTCAAAAATAATGCGTGATACGTGAGGCGTGAAAACCCTTACCCATCACGTATCACACTTCACGAATCATCCTTCACCCCAACGCCATCCAGCAGCAGCGGAATGACAGCCGCCACCACCTGCTCCAGCGAGGTTTCTTCATCATAAACCTGATAATACACATTCAAATATGGCAGCAGTTGCGCATCACCCAGCGCAATCATCAGGGTGTTGATGATGCGTGCATTGACGTCCACATCAAGGTTAGAGCGCAGTTCCCCGCGAGTTTTTGCCGCCGCCAACATCTCCATCACCAACTCCCGCATCTGCGTCGCCAGCGGACGCACAATTGAATCTTGCAGCGCCGACTCTCCGTGATATGCTGCCCGTACAAAAAACTGCATCAACGCCTTCTGGGTTTCACCCCAATACACACCTCCCAGCAAATACGCCGCCAGACCATCACGAATCGGTATCGCTATCAATATCTCTCGGTATTGGGCAAACGTATCCTGGATATAGCGACCACACAATGCCACTGTAAATGTCATCAAGCCATCCCGATTGCCAAAATATTGGTACAACGAGCCAATCGACACCTCTGCCCGTGCTGCCACCTGCTTAATATTTAAGGAAGTTGGCCCCTTCTCAATCGCCTCGGTCAATATTGCCGACAGCACAGCTTCCTGCCGTTCCGGGTCTAAACGCCGAAAGGTGCGTGTGACTAAGCCATCATGTTCCAATTGCAAAATGTGTGTATGAATTTGTGACCATTCTGAAATTTCCATAATATGAACCTATAGTTCATATTATATGCTCAAATAGTTCATGAAGTCAATAGATTAAGGCGGAATATCACGTTTGGCTTTCCTAAATATCAAAATGTCAAGACCGACTGAGTGCGGTTGGTTGATGAGAGATGGGGTGGGGAACGGTCGTTTAGGATTGAAATGCGACTACCAGAAAGGTCACATGTAGGAAAGCGTTGTCAGTTCGACCTTGCCAGAGAGTTACGTAAAAACCACACGTTTTCAAATCAAAATTGCCCAGGTTTCCAGCCTAACCTATAATTGCCAATGGGCTTTGAAGACATTCCCTGTCTCCCATGCCAGAAAACTTTTTACTTAACAAAGGAAAATCCTTTGCCCAACTAAACAGGAGAAAACAAACATGCGTACCTTATTTATTGCTGGTAACTGGAAAATGAACAAAACGGCTGCTGAAGCCGTCGCCTTCCTGTCCGAAATCAAAGACGAACTTAATGCCATCGAGGGCATTGACATCGCCGTTTGCCCGCCCGCTTTAGCCATTCCGGCCGTAGCCGACCTGCTCAAAGGCTCCAAAATCGGTATCGGCGCACAGAACATGTATTTTGAAGAAAACGGCGCTTACACCGGTGAACTGGCCCCCAATATGCTCGTCCCGTTCTGCAACTACGTTATCCTCGGTCACTCCGAACGGCGTCAATACTTCGGCGAAACCGATGAAGGCGTCAACAAGAAGATCAAAGCGGCACTGGCTCACGGCCTGACCCCCATCGTCTGCTGTGGTGAAAGCCTGGAACAAAATCAAGCAGGCGAAACCCACGACTTCGTCAGCGGCCAAATCAAAGGCGCTTTTGCCAATATGACAGGTGCAGAAGCCACCAAATGCGTCATCGCCTACGAACCCATCTGGGCGATTGGCACCGGTCTCACCGCCACCGTGGAACAAGCTGGCGGCATCATCGGCAATACCGTCCGCGCCACTATCAAAGAGATATTTGGCGACGACGTTGCCCAGAAAATCCGTATCCAATACGGCGGCAGTGTCAGTGAAAAGAACAGTGCCGAACTGATGGCACATCCTGACATCGACGGCGCTCTCGTGGGCGGCGCCAGCTTGAAAGCGGCCTTTGTAGACCTGATCAAGAACGCACAATAAATCTAGTTTTCAGTGAACAGTGTTCAGTGTTCAGTAATGTCATCTGGCAACTGAACACTGAATACTGAACACGGCTTACTGCTAATGAGCTTCGATCTCATGCCTTTCATCTGGGTCACGATTGCTTTTGTGATCCTGCTTTTTTTACAGCGATGGACGCATACCCATCTGCATGGGTTATCGCTGCTTGTTACGGGGAAGCCGGATTTTGCGCTGATTTTGTATGCGATTGTGCTGCTGCCCGGAGTGGTGCTGCATGAGTTGAGTCATTGGCTGGCGGCGTCGCTGTTGGGTGTGCAAACAGGAAAGCTGTCGCTGCTGCCTCGACGGCAGGCAGACGGCACCATTCAACTGGGTTACGTGGAATATTACAAAGGGCGCACGCTGGGGCCGATTCGGGAAAGCATTATTGGCGGCGCTCCTCTGATTACTGGCACGTTGGTCATTTTGTTTATTGGTTTCCGCGTATTTAATGTGCCGGAATTTTCAGCCGCTTTGCAGACTGGCGAGGTGGATCAATTGGCACACGCCGTTAACAATCTCTTTCAAACCAATGATTTTCTGGTCTGGCTCTATCTCTTGTTTGCCATCAGCAATGCGATGATGCCGAGTGCTTCTGACCGTCGTTCCTGGCCTGCTTTTTTGCTGACGATGGTGGTGATTGCTGCTATTACGATTTTGTTGGGTTTGACAGATGCAGTGGTGGCGAATTTTGCACAGCCGGTAACGGCCGTTTTCAGTTATTTAGGTATCGCCTTATCCATGTCCATCGGGGTGGATTTGGTTTTCATGGCAATCATCGCCCTGCTGGAAGGCATTGTTGGCCGCATCAAGGGCGTCTCCGTCCGGTATCACGCCTAAACTCTCGTAATTCATCATTATTTGGAGCCTTTCACATGAAAAAAATAGTGTTATTGACCATTGTATTTCTATGTTCTATTACTCTAATTACAAACTCAGATTCTGTACAGTCAGAAGAAGCTGACGAATTTATCTATCTACCCATCATTTCAAAACCAAAAAGTCCCTTTTGGAGCAAAACATACCCGGAGCAAAGGTATAAAGATTTTGCCGTAACCTCAGATGGCGAACACCTTGTATTGGCATCTGATACAAGTTATGGCTTTACTCTTGCCAAACTAGATGCCGATGGTGAACCAGTCTGGGAAAAAACAGGCTCCACCTATAGCATGCAGCCTATAGAGGTAACTGCAACAGATGATGGCAACATCATCATTACTGGTTATACCAGTGACAATCTGTGGGCAGCCAAATTCAGTAATACGGGTACATTGATTTGGCAAAAGAATTATTCTTACAATCAACATGATGGCGACGCTTTTGCCCTGATACCAACCAATAATGGTGGTGTCGCCATTGCCGGATACACAGAGCAAGATTCTGACATAGATTACTGGATTTTGAACCTCGATAAAAATGGTGGAATCATCTGGCAGAAAACCTTTGGCGGCGATAAAACAGATGTAGCCACCCTCATTAAAAAGACTCCCGATAATGGTTTCATCGTCTCAGGGTACACTTACTCATTTGGGCCTTTATCATATACTTGGGTTATCAAACTAAACAGCTCGGGCAACCTAGTCTGGCAGAAAATGCTTCAGGGTGAATATAGTTGGGACTTAATCAACGATGCGACCGTGGCTCCAGATGGCAGCAGCTATTTCTCTGGTAATAAAACGAACGATTCAGGAAATGGTGTTGTTGATTGGTGGGTTTTCAAACTTGACGCATCAGGCAATTTAGCTTGGTCAAAAACCATCGACATTACTGGCAGCACAGATAGTCGCGGAGGTAAGATATTTGCCTTGGATAACAACAATATCTATGTTTCCGGCTCATCCTATAAAGATAAGTGGAACCCAATGCTTTTCAACTTTGACAAAGACGGGAATGCCCGCTGGCACAAAATTTATGAACACGGGGTGGCCATTCAAAATATTGATTCTCAAGTTATCACGATAACCGGTTACTTCAATGGTGATTTCATGATTGCCAAGTCAAATTTATCTGGGGATGTCATTGGCTGTTCAGCGGCTACACAAACAGATGTAACGATTTTAAATATTACAAAACGTATCCAAACAACAAACTCGTCACTAAGCAGCCCTACCATTTCTATTGAAAATACTGCCTTTTCTGTGACCAATTCAACATTTCCCAGTTCACAAGAACTTGTGTGTGGGGGCTAATTGACAATAAGCATCCTTATCACCGCTTACAAAGAACCCACCACCATTGGTCAAGCCATGGACGCATTTTTGGCTCAAATGCCAGACGAGGCAGATCTGCTGGTTGTTTGCCCGGATGAAGGGACAACGGCCGTTGTCCTCCATTACGCCCAATCCCATCCCCAAATCCACCACATCCAAGACCCCGGCACAGGCAAACCCGCCGCCCTCAACATTGGCCTGGCCGCAGCAAAAGGGGATATTGTGGTCTTGAGTGACGGCGACATTGTGGTGGCGGATGATGCTCTGTCCCCCCTGCTGGCTCCCTTTACCGACGAGAACGTGGGCGCGGTAACGGGGCATCCCCTGAGCAGCAGCCCACGTAATACCAAACTGGGCTACTGGTCACATCTGCTCACGGCAGGCGCACACCAGGAACGACTGCGGCGGGATGCGCTGGGCGAATTTCTGCTCTGTTCCGGCTACCTCTTTGCCTGCCGCAAAGCGCTCATCAACCACATTCCCGAAGATGCCTTGTCGGAGGATGCTGTCATCTCTCACCGCATCGCCGAGCAAGGGTATCGCATTCGCTACGCCCCCGACGCCCTTGTTTATGTCAAGTACCCCACCACTTATAAGGATTGGTTGCTTCAAAAAGTGCGTTCTGCTGGTGGCTATGCGCAAAAGTATGTGCGCAATTCTCCCTACCAAATGCGTTCAGCCAAGTTAGAAGCGATTCATGGCACGCGGCTGGCACTGGGATTCGCTAAAAATCTGCGGGAATTTGGCTGGACGCTGCAACTGTTTGCGGCGCGGGTGCATTTGTGGAGCTTGGTTTTTTGGCAAGTAAGGGTGAAGAAACGGCCGTTATCCGAACTATGGCAGCGCGTGGAGACAACAAAATAAACCTAAACAGGACACGGATAAAGACCTAAAAAATCTGCGTTAATCTGCGAAATCTGCGGTTATTTCAGTAAAGTCGTCCGTGTCCCCATAACTAATCATCAGCAATGGCACAAACAAAACCCAACAATTCCCTTCTGATTTTAACAACTATCATCGTGGCTGTTTGTATGCTAGGCTGTCTGGGACTCCTGGCACTGAACACAGTTTCGCCACAGATGGGCATGACAAGCACGGTCTGCGCGGGCGTTTCCACCACCCCCAAATGGCAAATTGGTGTGAGCTGGGTTTCTATCGTGTCAAGCTACCTGCCCCCCATGATCATGTCGCCTTATGCCCAGTGTATTCACATCCCGCACAGTTGGACAACAACATTCTCACCCAGCGTCTCCGGCTCGTGGCTGTTTCCGCCCTAAAATCCGCACCCAGATTGGTCCAATCTCCAAGATTGGACCAATCTAAACCAATTCTCCTGACGGGAAATAGCGGACTTTGTGGAGTATACCGAGCGGTTCTTGCAGGGGCACGGCCGTTTCCATTTCCTGCAATATCCGTTCAAACTCATCGGAATCATCCGTCTCCAATAACCGGTTCTGGTAATGCTTCAGTGCCAGGCCAGATAAATATCGCCGCAAATGACGACCGAATCGGTGCAAGCCATCGGGATCGCCATAATAAGCCAACATTTCCTGCACATGCAGCCGAATCGCTGCCATGATTTCGGCAAAGACCACATCCTCACGCGCTTTTCGCTCAAAAATCCAGGGATTGCCCACCGCCGCCCGCCCAATCATGACGGCATCACAATTTGTATGCACTTTGAGACGGTCGATGTCAACGGCCGTTTTCACATCCCCATTGCCAACCACCGGAATCCTCACCGACTGTTTGAGCGCCGCAATAGCATCCCAATCTGCCTCGCCCATATAGCGTTGATCCCGTGTGCGGCCGTGAATCGCCACCAACGACGCGCCATTGTCTTCCATAATGTGCGCAATCTCCAGAAAATTCCGTGACGACTCATCCCAGCCAATGCGGATTTTCCCCGTATAGGGAATCGTTAAATGTTTGGCAAGCAAAGCAAACGTTTCGGCCACCAACGCCGGCTTACGCATCATGCCCACGCCAGCCCCATGCTCACTCACCTGCGGCACAGAGCAGCCCATATTAATATCAATAATATCCGGCCCCCAGTCCTGAATCACCAAAGCCGCTGCCAACAATTCCTGCGCGTTAAAGCCAAAAATTTGAAACACCATCGGCTTCTCCCCGCCTGGGCGCACGTCTAAACGCCGCCACATCGGGTTCTCTGCATGTAACAGGGCGCTGGCTGGCACAAACTCCGTGTAGTTCATGGCCGAGCCATGCGCACGGCACACCATGCGGAAAGGCACGTCTGAATACCGTGCCATCGGCGACAAAATCGTATCGCCATAAATCGGCACATCACG